>CAYZHI010000121.1:0-9066 GCA_964477335.1 uncultured Caldilineaceae bacterium
GTCGGGGCCAGACTGCTGGCCCCGGCGACTCGAGTGATCTGGCCGATGCCGTGCTTTAGCAAGCTTTTGGCTTTGCTTTGGTCAAACTGCATCTGGCTGAGGAGTTGAAATACCCAGGCGCTGCCGAGTTGGGCCAGCTTCTCATCAAGGGTCATCCGGCCCAGTAAATCACGAACCCGGGTTTGAATAGGTTGCCGGGCATCCTTGTAGATGAAGTATTTTGAATTTAGCTTGGTGACTGTTTCGGTCATGGTGGTCAGCTCCGTTAACCTTTGATGGCGCCGCTCGTCAGACCAGAGACAATCTGGCGTTCGGCGAAAAAGTAGAAAATGACGGCCGGAATCATGGTTAAGGTGACAAAGGCGAGAACCAGCGCCCAATCCGAGACGTATTGGCCCATGAATTGCATGGTGCCCAGCGGGAGAGTCCATTTATTTTCGCTGTTGAGAACCAGCAAGGGCAAGAAAAGTTCATTCCAGGAGGTGACCATAGTCAGCACTGCTACCGCGGCGATGGCCGGCCGGGCCAGCGGGAGGAGAATGCGCCAGAAGAAGTCAAAGGTGGTGCAACCGTCGATGTAGGCGGCGTCTTGCAACTCAGCGGGAATGGCTTGAAAGAAGCCGCGCAAAATTATGATACTGAGCGACAGTCCGAAAGCGATTTGGGGAACGATAATGGCCCAGAAAGAATCCAGCCAGCCCAACTGGCGGAGCAAGATGTACTCAGGCAAGGTCGCGATGCTGATAGGGAAGAGCAGGCCGACCGTAAGGTAGTTAAACAGGATATTTTGTCCACGGAATTGGGTCCGGGCAAAGATGAAAGCGGCCAGACTGGCGAAAAAGACCACGCCGGCAACCGTGCCAAAGGTGACAATCAGGCTGTTGCGCAGCATTACCCAGAAACCACTGCTGGATAAAATGTTGGTGTAATTTTCCCAGTGGATGGGGTTGGGCGGCTGGTAGGGAAAACTGGCCAACTCAGCGCGAGTTTTCATGCCGCCCCAGATCAGGACCACGACGGGCACAATGATGATCAATACAAATATGATCAGGACGGCGTACTGCCAGGAAAGATTGAGAGAGCGGCGGAGGTTGGATTTTGGGGAGGGCATCGTTGATTGTCCTTTCTTACGCGCCGTAACCGCCAAGATAATCTTGCTCTTTGAAGACTCGCTGATAGATGAGTGAAAAAGTAATACAGATAATAAACATGACCACGGCCACGGCGGAGCCGTAACCCAGAGAGAAACGAATAAAGCCAAAGCGGTACAGATAAGTAGCCATCGTTTCGCTGGCCCCGGCCGGACCGCCCTCAGTCAAGATCCAGACCAGCCCAAACAGTTGCAGCGATCCCAGTACCGAGAGATAGACGGTAGTCCGGATGGTTCCCTTGAGTAGAGGAATGATAATATGCCAGATAATTTGGAATCCGGAAGCGCCGTCTATTTTGGCCGCATCCTCCAATTCAGCCGGAATACTTTGTAACCCGGCCATATACAAGAGCATATGAAAGCCGAAATATTTCCAGGTAAGCACCACAAAAATGGCCGGCATCACCATATCGATATCCCCTAGCCAGGCGACGGTGGGTAGGCCCAGGTTGACCAAAATGGCATTGATTAAGCCATAATGCGGATCGGGATGATACAAGGCTCGCCAGATCACCGCCGTAATCACTTCGGACAGGACGTACGGTAGGAAAAAAACAATACGGAAGAAAGCCCGGCCCGGCAAACTGCGCCCCACCATCAGGGCCAGGACCAGGGCCAGTGGAAGTTGAATGGTTAGGGACATAAATACAATCAGTAGACCGTTCTGCACGGCGCGCAAGAATTTACCATCATTGAGGATACGGACGTAATTATCCAGGCCGATAAAATCTGTCGCCGGCCCGAATCCTTTCCAATTAAAGAAACTGTAATAAACCGATTGGATCATCGGATAAATCAAAAATAGGCTAAACACCAGTAGCGCCGGCGCCAGAAATAACAAAATGGTTCTAAAATTCTGCGATTGGATCGACGATGTGGCTCTTGAAAGCCGGGAGATACGATTTCCCATCGATATATTCACAACTATGGCCTCGTTGCGCTTCAAGAAGGGGGATTGGGAAGATCCCCAATCCCCTTAAGAAAAACGTGACCTATTTCAATTCCATCGCCGCGGAGTCTTCAATCGCTTGTGCGACCTCTTCAGGCGACTTCGTCCCGGCAAAGAGTTCCTGGACGGAGTCATTCACCACGGAGCCAACGGCCGGCGGCAAAGCCTGGTCGTAGTACAGTTGCAGGTAGGGCGCTTTGGCTGCATTCTCGGCCACCGTCTTCATCAACGGATCGGTGATACATTCTTCCGTGCCCTTGACCACCGGCAAGATCCAGTTGATCTCGGTAGCGCCACACTGGAACTCTTTAGAGCTGAGATACTTCAGGAAGGTGACGGCTTCATCGGGGGCATCGCGGCCGACCAGCCAGCCGTTGCCGCCGCCCAGCGCATCCGCCGGAGCGCCCTTACCGCCCTCAACCATGGGGAAGGGGAACCAGCCGAGCTTGTCGCCGATACCTTGTTTGTCGGCGCTCTCATCCTTCTCAACACCGGGAGCCCACTGACCCATCAGTTCCATAGCCGCTTCGCCATTGCCTACCGCCCGGGCTTGATCGTTATAGGTCAAACCCAAATAGCCATCCTGGAAGGGTTCGAGGGCAATCAGTTCCTGGAGTTTCTCGCCGGCTTGAACAAAAGGTTCGTCGGCAAAGGAGCCCTGGCGGCTGTAAGCGGCATCAAAGGCTTCCTTGCCGCCCATCCGGATCGCCAGGTAAACCCACCAGAAGTGGCCCGGCCATTTATCCTTTTCGCCGAGGGCGATGGGGGTGATGCCGGCCTCCTTGAGCTTCTTTACATCATCGAGCAACTCGGTCCATGTGGTCGGAGGAGCTTCGATCCCGGCTTGGTCAAACAGCTCTTGGTTATACCAGAAGCCGACCATGCCCTGATCCATCGGCACGCCGTACTGTTTGCCCTCGTAGCTGTAGACGGCCAGCGGGCCAGCGCCAAAGGTGTCGGCCAAGCCGTCCTGCTTGATGTCTGTAGTGATGTCGCGCAGCAGCCCGGCCGTGGCATATTCGTTCATCACGCCGCCGCCCCAGCTGGTGAAGACATCAGGGGGATCGTCCGACTGCATGACCGTGGTCATCTTGGCTTTGAAGGCTTCGTTTTCCAGGATAGTCTGGTTTACCTTGACGCAGGGATTGTCCTTCTCAAAGGCATCAACCGCCTGCTGGACAACCGCTTTCCGATCTTCCGCCGTGTTAATGTGCCAGAACTCAATGGTTTTCGTTTCGGCGCATTCAGAAACTTCAGCAGCCGGTTCCTCGGCTGCTGCTTCTTCCGCCGCTGGCTCTTCTGCGGCCACTGGCTCTTCAGTCGCCGGCTCTTCGGCGGCGGGTTGTGCCGGGGCAGGTGTAGCCACCACACAAGCGCCAACAATCATCCCAATAACCAGCAGTAAACTCAACAATAGAAATTTTGATGTATTCACAGTTTCCTCCTTAAAGTTAATGGTCATTCAAAGTAAACTCACCAGGCGTTATGGCTGACGAACATCTTTGATCGTATCACCTCCTTTAGCTTATTAGGCAAGATTCGATAACGTTACCGGTATCGTTACCGAAAGTAAAAAAATATATCATGAACTTAAGCTGACGACTATTGGTCAGACTGAATCGCCCGGCAAGAGTTTCTAACGATCAGTTTGGTGGGGACGCGGTGCAGTTGATTTTCAACCGGTTTATTTTGAATCAGGTCGAGGAGTATTTCCACGGCGACTTGGGCCATTTCATCCAGAGATTGGTCAACCGTGGTCAAGCCGCCATTACAGTAAGCGGCTTCCTCGATGTTATCAAAGCCGACGATAGAAACATCATCCGGTACTTGCAGTCCGGCCTGGTTAATGGCTTCGATGGCGCCGATGGCTGTCTTGTCGTTGGCGGCGAAGATAGCGGTGGGTGGCTGCGGCAGGGCCAGCAGTTTTTTGGCGCCGCGATAGCCGGCCTCCTGAGTGAAGTCGCCCGGCTGGATGAGGTTGGGATCAATGGGCAGGCCGGCCTGGCGGAGACTCTCCTGATAGCCCTCCAGCCGTCGCTTGGCGCTCTGCAAGTCGGGCCGGCCGCAGATAAAGCCAATGCGGCGATGGCCCAGGTTGAGCAAATAGTTCATCGCCGACTTGGCCCCGACGCAGTTGGTGCTGATCACGGCGTGGAAGTCGGTGCTGTCCAGGTGCGGGTCGATGGCCACCAGCGGGAATTGGGTAGAAAATGTTTTGGCGTGAGGCGCGACCACGATAACGCCGTCGGTAATGCTGCCGTTTAGCAGGGCCACATATTGCTGCTCCCGGTTGGCCCAGCTGCTGGCAGAGCTGTTGCCGCCGGTGTAAACCAGCAGGTCGTATTCTAACTGCTCGATGGCCCGGTTGATACTTCTGACCACATTGATACAGAAAGGCTGTTCCAGGTCGGGCACGACCAGGCCGATGACATTGGTTTTATGGCTGCGCATACTTCGGGCCGCCAGGCTGGAGGTATAGCCCAGTTCGGCGATGACCCGTTGGACAACGTCATACGTCTCGGCGGCGACATCGTCCTTGTTGTTGAGGACGCGCGAGACTGTGGAGACCGAGACGCCGGCTGCGGAAGCTACATCATGGATAGTGACGCCTGACTTTTTGCGAGTCATACTTTTTTGGGGATGGTAACAGGTTGAGTTGATTGTTGAGAAGAGTGCCGGTATCAATACCGGCAACGTTACCGGTAACGTTTTTATAATATCATGAGAAGGCTCGATTTGTCAAGACTGATTTCAATTTTTAGTCTCAGTGGATCCAAATTTTGACGATGATAAGACTTCGGAAGTCTCCAAATACCATGTTTTGGGCAAAATCACGTTGCTTCCAAGCCTTTTTGACTGCCAAAATCCTTCCACTAGACTTCCGAAGTCTGAAAATTGGATCTACTGAGTCTTTCTCAAAATATTAGAATTTCGGCCAGTTCTTCATTGCGGCCGATGAAGGGAGTAGATTGGGGTGGCAGGTTATGCCGGGGAGCAGCAGAGGGAGGGGGCAATCTGCGGCCAGAGCCAGTCGAAGGAGACACAGGGGAGACGGCCGTGGTCGTTCTCACCTGGCCCTGGCGAATCGCTGCGGCCAGGTTGACCGTTTCAGCCGCAGGTTCAACGTCTAACTCCGCCTGCAACACCTGGCGGCATAGATCAAACTGGGCCAACGCAGCCTCACGCTGGCCTTGCCGGGCATAAGCCCGCATCAAGGCCCGATGCCAGCCCTCACCCAGATTATCCAGACCCAGCAATTGCCGGGCGGTTTCGATGACGGCCTGGTCATTGCCGCGGCTTTCAGCAGTTTCGAGCTGGCGGGTCAATGCCTCTTGATAGAGTCCTTTTAATCGTTCTCGTTCAAACAAAGCCCACTGTTCAAAGCCGGGCGCATTCCGAACGTTCAGGCCTGCCAGAAAATCACCCCGGTACAGGTCGAGTTGGCCCGCTTCGAAAGCGGTCACATCCAACCAATGATCGCTTTCAAAATTGAAGGCCACTTCTTGCCGGTCGGCCAGGAGATAGCCCGGGCCAATAACCTGGCGGAGTTCAGCTATGGTCCAGCGCAGGCTACCTTTGGGATCGGCCGGCCCATCGAAGAGCAGGTCGATTAGATGCTGCCGGGGGTGAGGTTTCCCCGTTACCAGCAGATAGGCCAGCAAGGCCACCGGTTTAGCCCCGCGCCCGGAGACAGTCTGTTCAGCCCGGCAAATTTCGATTTGGCCTAACAGTCGTACGACCAGGGTCATCTGTAGCCAGCCTTCAGTTATTTCGCGATGTCAGCAGGATAGGTCACGGAAAAGAAATTGAGGAATGGAAGATATCGCTTGATCTTCCCGATGTTGAAAACACCCCCACTTCACTAAATTTTAGGGGGTTTTGGGCTCAATGTCAAGGAATTTTCGTTAGATAAAAAAATTGACCGTATCTAACGGTAACGACCACAGTTTTTCTAACGGTCAGGCGGTAGACTGGAGTCAAAATCGGTTTCAAAATATTAGCACAAAATGGAGGTGTCACGATGTTTGCAACGAATGAATTTTTTGGACGTGGCCGGGAAAAAGAAAGGCGGCGGAAGGTAGAGCAGGTTCGGCCCGGTAAGGTCGCCGCCGAAGGCAAGTCTATCCGGTTCAACCTATGGGGGGTACGTTCGCTTCTGGCAGTGCTTTTTGTGTTGAGTCTGGCCGCAGTCCCGGCTATGGCCAACACTGCCCCGGTCGAAACTCAGTTGTTCGGGGCCGGCTACCACCAGACGATGGCCCCCTGCGCCAACTATGAGGATATGGGTGTTTTGGGGCGTGAAGGCGGGCTGCTAAGTCTATTGGGGGTCGGTGGTTACAGAGACCCTATGGCGGCGGCCATGGTCACGGGGAAAACCTACTCTATGCGACCGGTTCAGCATGAATCGGCCAGCTATGTCATCTACGTGAGGGCCGAGTGTGTCGGTAGCGAAGGCAAGCTGCTGATCTCAAAAAACGGTTAGCTGGCCGCTCATCATTGTACAATTTCATAAAACCAAGGGCAGGTCTCAGGCCTGCCCTTAGTCGTTCCAGCAAAATATGAGGTTGGGATATCAGCCTAACTTCAACTTCTTGAAAGCCTCCACCTGGCCGCGGATGGCCCGCTCGGTCGGCAGCCGCTCGATGGAGGAGGCGCCAAAGAAACCGGCGATGCCGGGCATCCTGGCCAACGCCTGGCCGACTTGGTCCGGCTCGTCGAACGGCCCGCCGTGGCAGATAACCAGGATGTCGCGGCGTACTTTGCGGCCGGCTTCGGCGATGGCCATCACTTTGTCAATGGCCTGATCCAGAGTCAAAGCCACCGCCGCCCCGATGTCGCCGGCGGTGGTCAAACCGACATGGGCCACCAACTGGTCCGCCCCGATCTCAGCCATGGCTTTACCCTGATCCGGGTCAAAGACGTAGGGGGAGGTAAACAGGTCTAACTGGTGGGCCTGGGCAATCATAGCGATTTCCTTATCGTAGCCCATGCCGGTGCCTTCCAGATTGGCCCGGAAATTACCGTCAATCAGGCCGACGGTGGGGAAGTTCTGCACGCCGGAGAAACCCATCTCTTTCAACTGTTTGAGAAAGATCGGCATCAGCCGGAATGGGTCGGTGCCGCACACGCCGGCCAGCACCGGCGTATCTTTGACCACCGGCAGCACCTCGGCGGCCATCTCGACCACGATGCCGTTGGCGTCGCCGTAGGGCATCAGCCCGGCCAGCGATCCCCGCCCGGCCATCCGGTAGCGCCCGGAATTGTAGATGATGATCAGGTCGGCCCCGCCGGCCTCGGCAAATTTGGCCGAGATGCCCGTCCCGGCCCCACAGCCCACAATCGGCTTGCCCGCGGCCTGCTGCGCCCGCAGCCGCTTCAAAATTTCTTGACGTGAAAGTGCCATTGTTTATGTCTCCTTCGTCATATTAATGTTGATTGGATATTCTGCTCGCTACAATGAAGCGTGAAACGTGAGACATGAAATGTGATGCGTGAAACTCAATCACATTTCACTCATCACTCATCACTCCCCTACTCCCCCCTCCCCGCCTTCAACATCTCCAACAGCGTCTCAGCTACCTTGCCGGAAAATTCGGGGTCGTTGATGTTGTAATCTAGCTCGATGACCGGAATGTTTGCCTTAACATTGTGCTTGATGGCTTCAAAGCAGGCCCGGTCGGCCTCAGGGTCCCAGAAGCGACCACCCGGACTGTCCAGCATCGACACGCCTTTGAGCGGCAGTAGAATAGCCACCGGCGCGGTGGCGGCGTTGGCCGCCGCGGCAATCATCTCGCCTATCTTGATATTCTCGGCCACATTCGTCCGCATCAGAGTCACATTGGGGTTCCATTCATACAGCTTTCGCCCTCTGTACTTTTCCGGCACGGTGTCGATGCCCCAGAAGTTGGCCATATCCACACAGCCCGGCGCGATGACCGCCGGAATACCTGCTCGTGAAGCGGCCAAACAGCGCTCCGGCCCGGCATCGAAGACGCCGCCGCAGACCGTGTCGGCCAATTCGGTCGTGGTGATATCCAGCGAGCCGGCAATGTAACCGTCGCTGATCAGGCTTTCCATCGTTTTGCCGCCGTTGCCGGTGGCGTGGAAGACCAGCACCTCGTAGCCATTCTGCTCCAATATTCCCCGGGCATGGTCAACCGCTTTGGTAGTGTTGCCGAACATCGAGGCGGTGATCAGCGGTTTGGCCTGGCCCACATCCGGCTTGGCCATATTGACCATCCCGGCGATGGCGCCGGCGGCATTGGCGTAAATGGCCGCGCTGATGCTGTTAATTCCGGCCACATCCACAATCGAGGGCATAAAGGTAATATCTTTGGTTCCGGCATAAGCACTAACATCACCACCGCCGACGGTCGAAACCATCACCTTGGGTACGCCAACCGGTAGGGTGCGCATCCCGGCTGTGGCAATGGACGTACCCCCGCTGCCGCCCATCCCGATGATGCCGTCCAGCCGGCCCTCGTCGTACAGGCGGTGGACGACCACGGCCAGGCCAGTGGCCATTGTTTTCATAGCCTCATCCTTGTGTTCGCCGGAAGCGAGGTAGGCCAAATCCCCGCCGCCGGCCTGCACCACTTCGTTACGCTCGATGTCCGGCGCAAAAACCGGCTCGCCCATCACCCCAAAATCGACCACCAGGGTTTTGAGACCGGCTTGTTCGATGAGTTCTTTGATAAACTTGAACTCCTGCCCTTTGGTATCCAAAGAACCGACGATTACCACTGTTTTTGTCATCATTGACCTCCATTCAGGTTTGAACTGTACAAGTGGCAGGTAACAGGTGGCAGGTAACAGGTAACAGGTAACAGGTTACAGGTTACAGGCTGCCACTTGCTATAGACATTCAGATAAAGATCCGTGCTTTGAGCTCAGTTTTTACGCTTGCACAAAGGGACAAAACCCCGAAACATTATCTGAACATCTATATTTTGCGACTTGCCACCTG
>CAYZHI010000122.1:0-1198 GCA_964477335.1 uncultured Caldilineaceae bacterium
GTCATGAACCTCGTGCCAGCCAAATTTCAGCACATCAACCAAAAAACGCTCCACCAGTCGGTGCCGCCGGATGTGGCGCAGGGCTACTTTCTTACCCGGCGGCGTCAGGCGAACGCCCTTGTAAGGCAGGTGATCGACCAGCCCGACATTGTGCAAACGGCGTACCATCCGCACAGTCGCCGGCCCTGACACCTCCAATTGCTCGGCCAAAGCGGTCGTACTGACCCATAGGTCGCCCTGGCCCAGTCGATAAATCTCGGCCAGGTAGTCTCGCATCGCATCGCTGATTTTATTATCGGGTACGGGTAAGGTTTCGGGTTGCATCGGGCAGTCCAGATTTTTAACCCTGGTTAAAAAAGTTGTTAATCAACGAGTCAAACGTCACTAACACAGGGCTATTGATTCTTATTTGAAGCTATGATTATACTGTTGCGGTCAACAACTATAGCACTGATTTACGGATTAGTAAAGTAAATCTTATAAATATTATAAAAATTCGGCCCAGATGGTCTGCTGCTAATCGGTCTTGGGCTCCACAAAAATGCGTGAGGCAATTTCGCGGCCCAGGGCTTCGATGCGGTCGTCGATGCGGATCATGTACGGTCCCTGGTAAGGCGCAATATCCTCCAGGGTGATGCTGACGCCGGGAAAGAAACCCCGCTTGGCCAGGTAGTCGAGCAGAATAGTCTCTTCGTAGGCAATGCTGACCAGGTCAGCCGTTTGACCAATTTCTAATTCGTTGAGCGGAATGGTCTGCCGTTCAATGACCAGACCGTTGGCGTCAGGGATGGGGTTGCCATGGGGACAGGTGGTGGGATGTTGCAGGAATTCGGCCAGGGCATTGGCTACTTGCGGGTCGGTGGCGTGTTCCAGGCGGCAGGCGTAATCGTGGACGCTTTCCCAGGCCAGGCCGAGTTTGTCGGTTAAAAAGCGCTCCCACAACCGGTGACGGCGCAGGATCATCTGGGCTCGTTTGCAACCTTTGTCGGTTAATTCGACCCCTTTGTAAGGGGTGTGGGTGGCCAAATCCTGCTCGGCCATGCGTTTGACCATCTCGATGGCCGACGGCGGCGACACCCCCAGCCGTTGGGCCAGTCGTGAGATAGACACCGGCGACTCGGTGACTTCTAGCTCACTAATGCTTTTGAGATACATCTCGATACTCTCATTGCTCACATGGGGGGTAGACATAGTTCAG
>CAYZHI010000122.1:1298-9032 GCA_964477335.1 uncultured Caldilineaceae bacterium
CACTGATAACTAATCTGGTTTTGTAAATATTTTAATTCACAAGTGAATCTCGACCAAATTTGACAACAATTATTTCTCCCTTTTTATTTTTGTTTTAGGCTAACCTAATTTATAATTGCGGGAGTGTCAAATGTCATCTCAATGGTGTGACAAAAGTCACTGTTATTGAGGCCCTATTTTTGGTAGAATAATAAATATAGATCGTATATAAAAATTCTTTGCAATCATTTTGGGCGGGGATTAGGAGATTTGGGGATTTTTCTGGTATTTTTTATCCCCTAATCTCCCAATCCTCGCAAAGACTTTTCTGAGAGACTACAAGGCCCTTCTAACTTAGTATAGAAACTCATCAAGTCAATCGAGGTACAGGAATAAATGCCCAATTCAAACGGAAAGTTACCCTTAGCAATGGTTGGCACCGGTCAGGTGGTCAAACTGGTCGGCGTGGCTGCCGGTAAAGTGTTGAGTCGCCGGCTGGCCGAGATGGGCTTGACGCCCGGCGTCCAACTGGAAGTTTTGCAGGATCAGGGCGGGCCGCTGCTGCTGGCCGTGCGGGATAGCCGGCTGGCGTTGGGACGGGGCATGGCCCATAAGATTTTCGTCGAAGCGGTATAACGGGGGATACAGCCACGGTGGCCAAATTCACCATTGCCCTGGCCGGTAATCCCAACGTGGGTAAAAGTACCCTCTTCAATGCCCTCACCGGCTCACACCAGCATGTGGGTAACTGGCCCGGCAAAACGGTGGAGAAAAAGGCCGGAACCTTCAAGCACAATGGCTTGGAGATCGACATCGTTGATCTGCCGGGCACCTACAGCCTCTCAAGCTACTCCAGCGAAGAGCAAATCACCCGCGATTTTATCGTCAAAGAAAAACCCAAAGTTGTGATCAATGTGGTCGATGCGGCCAATCTGGAGCGCAACCTCTACCTGACGGCTCAAATTCTGGAGACCGGCATTCCCCTGATCATCATTCTGAATATGGCCGACCAGGCCCACGGCCGGGGGCTAAAAATCGATCATCAGAAATTATCAGCGTTATTGGGCGAAACACCGGTCATCCCGATGACCGCTCGCCGCGGCCAGGGCCTTGAGGCGCTGAAGCAGACGATCATTAACCTGGTCACCAACCGCCACAACGGCTACCGGCCGGCCTGAAGCCAAACCGGCTCGAGGAGATTATTGTTGATTGCTGCCAGTGCCGTTATCCACATCCAACCCCAGATTTTTGTAAAATATAGCCCAGCCATCGAGACCGAGCTGAGCCAGCTTGTCGGCGTCATCGTTGCCGCCGCGCCGGCCCTGGCGGCAACCTACCCGCCGCGCTGGCTGGCCATCCAACTGTTGGAGGGGGATGAATTGCTGCTGGCCGAAGTTCAGGCCAGCCCCGGCGGCCCGGCCATCCAGGCGGCTTTGGCCCGCAGCCTGGCTCGTTTGCGGCCGCTCTACGGTGACGATATCGATGTCACCCTGGCCGATTACCGCTACAGTTTTGTCCACGATCTGGTCGGCCAGGTTGTTACTCGATCTGCGCCCCGGCAATTGCACCTGTCCGATCGCGTGGACCAGATTTTAACCCATCGTTACCTGGGCATCCCGATTTTTTTGGTGATTATGTGGGTGGTGTTCAAAATCACCACCGATATCGCCACCCCTTTCCTGGATTGGATCGACGGGGTCATCACCGGGCCGATCACCCGCTGGCTGGTCGCTCTGTTGAGTCTGGTTGGTTTGGGCGGCACCTGGGTCGAGAGTCTGTTTGTCGATGGCATCATTGCCGGGGTCGGGGGGGTATTGGTCTTTGTACCGGTGTTGATGTCGCTGTACCTGGCTCTGGCTATCCTGGAAGACTCGGGCTACATGGCCCGGGCGGCTTTTGTGATGGACCGGCTGATGAGTGTGCTGGGCTTGCATGGCAAAAGTTTTTTGCCCTTGATTGTCGGCTTTGGCTGCACCGTGCCAGCTCTCTATGCTACCCGTACCCTGGAACATCAACGCGACCGCATTCTCACCGGCCTGCTGGTGCCATTTATGAGTTGTGGGGCCAGGCTGCCGGTCTACGTGTTGTTTGCCACTATCTTTTTTCCCCAACACGCCGGGCTGGTCATCTTTAGCCTCTATTTCATCGGCATTCTCACGGCCATTACCCTGGGCATCGTTCTGCGCCGGACTTTGTTTAGAAGTAAGGACGTAGCCCCGCTGCTGATGGAGTTTCCACCCTACCGGCTGCCGCTGGTCAAGAATATCTGGCGCTACGTTTGGGAGCGGACGTCGGCCTTTATCCGCAACGCCTGGACGGTTATCCTGGCTGCCAGCGTCGTCATCTGGTTTTTGATGGCCGTGCCGATCAGTGGCAGCGGTTCCTTTGCCAGCACTGATGTGGACGACAGCGCCTTTGCCGCCATTTCCGGAGCGGTTGCGCCGCTCTTTGTCCCGCTCGGCTTTGGGAGTTGGCAGACCACCGGCGCGCTGGTGACCGGCTTGCTCGCCAAAGAGGTGGTCATCAGCACGATGGCGCAGGTATACCACGTGGAGCAAGTCGATGCGGCGGTCGAGCCGTCCACCTTTTTCCAGGATATCGCCGAAATCGGGGTCACTTTTGTGCGAGCGACCCTCGACACTATCAAGTCGATTCCGCTGATCGCGGGCATCAATTTGTTCGAGGCGGAAGCAGGCGCTGACCAAACCGACCTCATGACTGCGCTGCGCACCAATTTTGAAGTGACCAGCGGCGGATATGGCGCCCTGGCCGCCTTCGCCTTTATGGTTTTTGTGCTGCTCTACACACCCTGTGTGGCCTCCCTGGCTGCCGAGCGGCATGAGTTAGGCCCACAATGGATGTGGTTCAGTGTGGTGGGACAGTTGGCGCTGGCCTGGTTGGTCGCTTTGGTGGTATTTCAGGGGGGGAGAGTGGTGGTTAGTTGGTTAGGGGGATAGATGGTTGGTTGGGTATTTGGTTGGTTTGTTAGGTGATTGATGGTGAAGTTGAGGTAAGTCTATGCTCTTAACGCAGGTATTGGCAGAACTTGAGGCGGCCCATGGGCCGGTGAATATCAATGAACTTAGCCAGAAGTTGGGCATCGAGCGCAGCGCCCTGGCTGGAATGATCGACTTTTGGGTGCGCAAAGGCCGCTTACGGCACAATGACCCGGTCGCGGCCGAAGCCGCCGAAATGTGCGCCGCCGGGAGTTGCAGTTGTAGTTGTTCCTGCCCGGGGCCAACTGATTGCCCCTACGTGGTCAAACTGCCGCACACTTATTCGCTGGTCTCACGTGAGCGGTAACCTCAACGCTGCTCTTGCTTGGTTCTCCTCATTCCCACGCTTCGCAGTGAGTTTAGGAATGAGGAAAGCGAGGAAAAATCTCTGCTTTTAACCCCGGTTAAAATTAGAATTGAGCAGTTGGGCCCGGTGGATTAACAGCGGGCTATTGATCATCTGCTAAAACTGAGGTAGGCTATGTCCCATAACTTTTTATTAAGTGCCTAAATTAGGATAGCCTAATCTAAAGTTGAGGGAGTATCAAATACTATTACAACTGCTACCCTAATCAATGGATTATGGTAGCGTATATTCGAGGAGAGAAATATTAATCGAAAAACGATTTTTGCGCTTGTAGTTTCTATTTTGGCCATTACGGTTTGGGCCACGTTCGGCCTGGCCGCGCCGCCAGACCAGGAGGCCGGCCAGGAATACATTGTTCAGGCTGATGATTGGCTCAGCAAACTGGCCGACAAATTCTATGGCGACCCGCTGGCTTACCCGGCTATTGTGGCCGCGACCAACACCAGAGCCGCAGCCGACTCTACCTTCACTGCCATAGACGACCCCGATCAAATCGAGGTCGGTCAGAAGCTGGTCATCCCCACGGCCCAGGAAGCCTCGGCCATATTGGGGGCGCAGGTGCCCTACCTCAGCGGCGATTTGACCATCTACTCCGGCCGGAGCGAAGATCTGGTTGGGCCGCTGCTGGCGCAGTTTGAGCAGGAAACCGGCTTGAATGTGGAGATCCGCTATGGCGGCACCGCCGAAATGGCGGCCACGATTTTAGAGGAGGGGGCTAACAGCCCGGCCGATGTCTATTATGGCCAGGATGCCGGCGCCTTGGGCGCGCTGGCAAAGGCCGGCCGCTTAACCAAGCTGCCCGACTCGATCCTTAGTCAGGTTGAGCCTCGTTTTCGCTCGCCCGAGGGCTATTGGGTCGGCACCTCAGGCCGGGCCAGGACGGTGGTCTACAACACTGAAGAATTGACCGCGGCCGACCTGCCGGATGACATCTTCGGTTTCTGCGCCCCGGAGTGGCGTGGCCGGTTGGGTTGGTCGCCCACGAATGGCTCCTTCCAGGCGTTTGTGACGGCTCTGCGGGTGGTCGAAGGTGAGGAGCGCGCCCGGGCGTGGCTGAGCTGCATCCAGGCCAACGAGCCGCAAGTTTATGCCAACAACACGACCATTGTGACTGCCGTGGCCGCCGGTGAGATCGACGCGGGCCTGGTCAACCATTATTATCTGTTTCAGTTTCTGGCCGAAGACCCCACCTTCCCGGTTCGCAACTATTCGCCTCGCTCCGGTGATGTCGGGGCAATGGTGAATGTCGCCGGGGTCGGGATTGTCGATACCACCGACAACCCGGAGGCCGCCGAAGCGTTAGTCAACTTCTTGTTGCGCCAGAGTTCGCAGGAATATTTTAACACCCAAACCAATGAGTATCCCCTGGCCGGTAACGTCGCCTTGAATCCATTGCTGACTCCGTTGAGCCAGATTCAGACGCCTGAACTCGATCTCAGCAAACTGGAAGACCTGGCCGGAACGCTGCAACTGCTGCAAGAGTTGGGCATCCTGTAATGCGTAAAACGTGAAACGTAAGGCTTTCTTGGACAAAACCATTACGTTTCACGTTTTACGACAAACTGAATTGTCGATTTATTTGAAACACCCCCCAATCAATGATTGAGGACCGGCTATGACTGTTACGACCACCAAATTATCCACCATTCTTAGTCGGGTTGAACCTGGCTGGCTGCGACATCGCCGGCTGCGCCGGCCGCCCTGGTTTTTGTGGCTAACGGCTACCATTGTGGCCGTGGCCGCGCTGCTGCCGCTGGTCTATCTGGTCGTCCGGGCCGCCGGGGCCGGCTGGGCGACAATGGCCGAGATTCTGTTGCGCCCACGCACGCTGGAGGTCTTTGCGGCCAGCGCCGGTCTCGCTCTGGCGGTAACGCTGGCGGCGGTGGTCATTGGAGTGACCCTGGCCTGGCTGACCGTCCGCACCGACCTGCCGGGGCGCCGTATCTGGGCCGTGGTGACCGTGCTGCCGTTAACCCTGCCTTCTTATGTGGGCGCCTTTGCCCTGATTGGGGCTTTGGGGCCGCGCGGCATGATGCAGAATTGGTTGGAGCCTTTTGGCGTCGAGCGGTTGCCTTCGATCTACGGTTTTCCCGGCGCGCTCCTGGCCCTGACTCTCTTCACCTACCCTTACGTGATGCTCAGCGTCAGGGCCGGTTTGCGGGGGCTGGATCCCAGCCTGGAAGAGGCTGCTCGCAGTCTGGGCCGCGGCCCATTCCGGGTATTTTGGGAGATCACCCTGCCCCACCTGCGCCCCTCTATCTATGCCGGCGGGCTGTTGGTGGTGCTTTACACGCTAAGCGACTTCGGGGCGGTGTCGTTGCTCCGTTTTGACTCCTTCACCCGGGCCATCTACTTGCAGTACAGCGCCTCGTTTGACCGGAGCGTGGCTGCGGTGCTGGCCCTGCTGCTGGTGGTTCTGACTCTGTTCATTCTGACGGTTGAGACCAAAATGCGGGGCCGGGCTCGTTACTACCGCAGCAGTTCCGGCGCAATCCGCCGACCGGCTCAAGTCAAACTGGGTCGCTGGCGGCTACCGGCCCTGGCCTTCTGCGGCCTGGTCACGCTGCTGGGTTTAGTTCTACCCCTGGCAGTAATTGGTTTTTGGCTCATCCGCGGGTTGGTAGCCGGCGAGGAGCTGCAACTGGGGCTGCTGGTCGTTGTGAACTCGGTTACCGCCTCCGGTCTGGCCGCGGTGGCGGCGGTGCTGGCGGCGATTCCGCTAGCCGTGCTGGCGGTGCGCTATCCGGGCCGGGGCAGTCGCTGGTTGGAGCGGAGCGCCTATCTGGGGTATGCTCTACCGGGGATCGTCATTGCCCTGGCGCTGGTTTTCTTTGGGGCTAACTATGCCACCCTGCTCTATCAAACCCTGGCGATGCTGGTTTTTGCTTACGTGGTTCGATTTCTACCCCAGGCCGTTGGCAGCTCCCGGGCCTCGTTGCTGCAGATCAGCCCGCGGCTAGAGGAAGCCGCCCGGAGTTTGGGTCACTCCCCCGGGCAGGTGCTGGCCTCCATTACCGCCCCCCTGCTCAAGCCCGGCCTGCTGACCGGTTTGGCCCTGGTTTTCTTAACCGGGCTGAAGGAGCTGCCGGCTACGCTGCTGCTTGGACCAACCGGATTTCAGACCCTGGCCACTCGTATTTGGGGAGCCACCGAGGCCGCATCCTTAAGCCGGGCCGCCGCGCCGGCGCTGCTGCTGGTCCTGGTGTCGGCCGTTTCCGTCTGGCTCATCTTGAGCCAAGAAGAGAAGCGATTTAGAAGTTAGAGGTCGGCTTGAACAAGATTACGATTCGCTGCCATAACCTGTCAAAAACCTTTGGCGAAGTTAAAGCCGTCGATGGCGTTAGCTTCAGCTTACCGGAAGGCCATTTTCTGGCGCTGCTGGGTCCCAGCGGTTGCGGCAAAACGACGACCCTCCGCTTGCTGGCCGGCTTTGAGCCGCCCGATCACGGCGAGATCGACATCAACGGCCGGCGAGTCAACGGGCCGGGACTGTTTACGCCGCCGGAACAGCGGCAGGTCGGCATGGTCTTTCAAGAATATGCCTTGTTCCCCCATTTGAATGTGGCCGAGAATGTGGCCTACGGGCTGCCCAAAAATGCCGAACGCGCCAAACGGGTGCGAGAAGTGCTCGAGTTAGTCGGCCTGGCCGGCGTCGAAAAGCGCATGCCGTTTGAACTGTCCGGCGGGCAGCAGCAGCGAGTCGCCCTGGCTCGCGCCCTGGCCCCCCAACCGGCCCTGGTGCTGCTGGATGAACCGTTCTCCAATCTCGATGCCGGGCTACGTAGCCAGGTTCGGGCCGAGGTGCGCCAGATTTTGCGCCAGGCCCGCGTTACAGTGATCTTTGTAACGCACGATCAAGAGGAGGCGCTAAGCCTGGCCGACGAGGTGGCGGTGATGATGGCCGGGCGGCTGGTGCAGCTTGACTCGCCGCACCGGCTTTACCACCGCCCGGTTAGCCGGCAGGTGGCCGAATTTGTGGGCGAGGCCAATTTTCTGCCGGGTCAGGCTAACAATGGGACGGTCACCTGTGAACTGGGCCAATTTCCTTCAGGTGGGCTGCACAGCGGCGCGGTCGAGGTGATGCTACGCCCGGAGGCGGTGCAGCTTGTGGCTGATGAGGCCGGTGCAGCCGAGGTGATCGATTGCGCCTATTTTGGTCACGACCAGGTGGTGCAACTCCGCCTGGACTCCGGTACTCGATTGCGCAGCCGGCTGCTGGGCACGGCCGGCGATTTTCAGCGAGGCCAGCGGGTCAGGCTGCAGGTGCAGGATCGGGCGGTGGTCTATCCCCTCATATCAGCAAATGAATAGTCGGGCAATTTCATGAGGGGCGCTCAGGGTCTGTCCGAAATTTTAGGAGATATACTTCATAAGGTCATAATTTGTGATTTT
>CAYZHI010000123.1:0-8988 GCA_964477335.1 uncultured Caldilineaceae bacterium
CGCGGACAAAAGTAACCCGTCCACGCAGGTGGACGACCGGCTTTAGTCCTGTAGAGGCGGTTTCAACCGCTTAAGGCTGAGTTTTGCCGAAGAGGAGGGGTTATGCCTATTCCTACCCCATTTCATGCTAAAACCTCGACCATCTGTGAGAGTTACGAGTGGCGCAACTGGTCCGGCTACCTGGCCGCAGCCACCTATGAGCCAACTCACGAACGGGAATATTATGCCGTGCGCAATGCTGCCGCGTTATTCGACATTTCCCCGTTATTCAAATATGAGATCAGCGGGCCGGAAGCCCTCCGGCTGGTCAACCGGATTGTCACCCGCGACCTGTCGCACAGTGAGGTGGGCCAGGTATTTTACACCCCCTGGTGCGACGAAGCGGGCAAAGTGATCGACGATGGGACGGTTGCCCGGTTGGCCAATGACCGCTTTTTCATTACCTCGGCCGACCCTAATCTGCGTTGGTTTCAGGATTGCGGTTTTGGCCTTGAGGCCGAAGTCGTGGAGCTGTCAACTGAGCTGGCTGCCCTGGCCTTGCAGGGCCCCCACGCCCGCAATATTCTCAAGCTGGTGTCCACCGAAATCGATCTGGACGACCTGAAATATTTCCGGCTGGCCCCGGCCAAAATCGATAACTTTGCGCTGACCATCAGCCGCACCGGCTACACCGGCGACCTGGGTTACGAGCTGTGGCTGGCCCCGCAGTACGCCGGGCAGCTGTGGGATATCCTGCTGGACGCCGGTCACGGCTACGGGATCACCCCGGCCGGGATCATCGCCCTGGATATTGCCCGTATTGAGGCCGGGCTACTTTTGATCGAGGTCGATTACATCTCCTCCCAAAAGGCCTTGGTCGAGGCCCAAAAATCGTCGCCGTTCGAGCTGGGGTTGGGCTGGACCGTTGCGCTGGATAAGGGGGATTTTGTCGGCCGCCGGGCTTTGTTGGCTGAGCAGAAAGCCGGCCCCAAATGGCAGTTCGTCGGCCTGGACATCGATTGGCCGGCCCTGGAAAAACTGTTTGCCGCAGTCGATCTGCCGCCGCAGGTAACCGGGCGAGCCTCGCGCCTGGCCGTGCCGGTTTATAACAAAAGGGGCAAGCAGGTCGGCCAGGCCACCAGCCAGACGTTTTCGCCCATTCTCAAGAAATACATTGCCCTGGCTACGGTCGAGAGCCAATATGCCGCCCTCGGAACCCAACTGGAGATCGAGGTAACGGTGGAGTACAGCCGTCAGAAATGCCCGGCCACCGTCGTCAAGACGCCCTTTTTCGATCCACCGCGCAAGCGCGCCTGAACAGGAAGGAACTCGATTCTATTTTGATTTGAATGGAAGTCAGCCTATGAGTAAAAAGTACGATGCCATTATTATCGGCGCCGGGCACAACGGCCTGGTGGCCGCGGCTTACCTGGCCCGCGCTGGCAAAGAGGTGCTGGTGCTGGAGCGGCGCCACCTGGTCGGCGGGGCCACGGTCACCGAGGAGATTTTTCCGGGCTTCAAATATACCGTTTTCTCCTATGTGGTCAGTCTTTTGCGGCCCGAAGTCATCCGCGACTTGAACCTGCCGCAGCACGGCCTGACCATCCTGCCCCTGGAAAGCACCCTCACCCCTCTGCCCAACGGCGACTATCTCTACCGCGACGCCGACCATTTCCGTACCTTGCGCGATATCGCTCGCCATTCGCCACGCGATGCCGAAGCCTATGAGGAGTACGGCCGGACGATGTACTTTATGGCCAAGGCGGTCAAATACATCCTGGGCATCATCCCGCCCGACCCCGCCAGCCTCAACCCCAAAGAGCTGTTGGGGCTGGCTGGCCTGGGCCGGCACTTTGCTGGTTTAGGCGAAGAGAAGCTCTATATGCTCACCCGGCTGATGACCATGAGTTCAGCCGACTTTCTGGAATATTGGTTTGAAACCGACTGCCTCAAAGCGACCCTCTCGGCCAGCGGCATCAACGGGACCTACCTGGGGCCGCGCTCGCCCGGCACCGCCTATGTGCTGTTGCACCACTACATGGGTGAGATCGACGGCGCTTTCCGGGCCTGGGGTTTTCAAAAGGGCGGCACCGGCGCCATTGCCGAGGTCATTGCCCGCTCGGCCCGCGCCTTTGGGGCCGATATCCGCGTCAATGCTCCGGTAGCCCAGGTGCTGGTCAAGCACGGCCGGGCGGTGGGCGTGGCCCTGACCAACGGGGATGAATTCTATACCGACGTGGTCGTCTCCAGCCTGGACCCCAAACGCACCTTTCTCGACTTGGTCGACTCGGCTGCCCTGCCGGATGATTTCCTCGACGCCATTCTGAAGTACCGCATCCGCGGCTCGTCGGGTAAAGTCAACCTGGCCCTCGACGCCGCCCCGAACCTGGCCTGCATGCCCGGTGCAGGGTCGCATCTGCGCGGGGCCATCTCTATCAGCCCCAGCGTCGACTACCTGGAGCGGGCCTACGACGATGCCAAATATGGCGATTTCTCCCGCCGGCCCTACATCGATATCATCATACCCTCCATGATCGATCCCGATATGGCCCCGCCCGGCAAGCATGTAATGTCTTGCTTTGTCCAGTATGCCCCTTACGAGCTGCGGGCGGGTAGCTGGGAGGAAAAGCGGGAGGCTTTTGGCGATACGGTCATTGACACGCTGGTCGAGTACATTCCCAATTTGAAAGATATCATTCTCCATCGCCAGGTGATGACGCCGTGGGACATCGAGCAGACCACTGGGCTGTCGCAGGGCAACATCTTCCAGGGGGAACTTAGCCTGTCCCAACTCTTCTTCCTGCGGCCGGCCCCCGGTTACGCTCAATACCGCAGCCCGATCAAGAACTATTACCAATGCGGCTCCGGCACCCATCCCGGCGGCGGTATTATGGGCGCGTCGGGCCGCTTCGCCGCGCTGGAGATATTAAAGGATCACTCATAGGGGTGGTAGATGGATAGTGAACTGCAGGGGAGTAGAGGTGTGGAGAAGCAAGGGAGCAGGGGCGCGGAGGGGCAGGGGAGCAGAAAACCGATCCGCAGTCACCGGGAGTTGGAGGCGTATGAGTTGGCGTTTGAGGCGTCGATGACGATTTTTGAGTTGACCAAGAATTTTCCTGCCGAGGAACGATATTCATTGACCGATCAGATTCGACGCTCGTCCCGGTCGGTGTGCGCTAATCTGGCGGAAGCCTGGCGCAAACGTCGCTATGAAGGTGCTTTCGTAAACAAGTTGAGTGACTCAGAAGCCGAGGCCGCCGAAACCCAAACTTGGCTCGAATTTGCGGTAAAGTGCAAATATCTGGAGCCTAAAACTGGGCGCGAGTTATATCAAGTTTATGATCAGATTTTGGGAAAGTTGGTGAGTATAATCAATAACCCAACACCCTGGTTGCTAAAAAAATGAATGTAAGGAGTTTTATCAGCAGGAGCAGAACTGTATATTCTCGCCTCACCCCTGCCCCCTGCTCCTCTGCTCCCCTGCTTGCTATGTAAAGGATCACCAGGATGAATGAAACATTAGATGCCATTATCATCGGCGCAGGCCACAATGGCCTGGTCACGGCTGCTTACCTGGCCAAGGCGGGTCACAACGTGCTGGTGTTGGAGCAGCGAGCTGCCCTGGGCGGCGTCGCGGCGACCGAGCAGATCTTTCCCGGTTTTGAGTTCAACACCGGCGCGCACGATGCCGGTTTACTACGTCCCGAGGTCATTGCCGAACTACGCTTGCGCAGTCACGGACTGGAGTTCATCGACAGCCCGGTCACCGTTTTTGCCCCCAATTTAGACGGCCCGCCGCTGGTTATGTGGCAGGAGTTGCGCCAGACGCAAACAGAACTGGCCGGCCTGTCGGAGGTCGACGCCGAAAGATTCCCGGCTTTCCTCCGCCAGGTAACCATGATGGGCGGTATTCTGGACAGTATTATGACTATTACCCCGCCGACATTGGGCGCCAGCAATGTCGGCGACAAGCTGCCTTGGGCCAAGTTAGCCACCGACCTTAAGCGACTGGGTCGCGCCAATATGATGGAGTTCTTGCGAGTATTACCGCTGACGGTCAAGGAGTATCTCGATGAATGGTTCGAGAGCGAGTTGCTCAAGGGTGTGCTGGGTTCCAGTGGCATCGTCGGGATGATGCAGGGACCGCAAGCTGCCGGCACCGCTTTTATGCTGTTCTACCATTACCTGGGCGCATCCAGCACCGGCTTCCGGGCCAGCCGGTTGGTGCGCGGCGGGGTCGGTCAGATTTCGGCGGCGCTGGCCTCGGCGGCCCGGCAGTACGGCGCTAAGATCCGCACCGGCGTCGAGGTGGCCCAAATCATCGTTGAAAACGACCGGGCCACCGGCGTGTTGCTGGCCAACGGCACCGAAATCCCGGCCCGAGTGGTCATCTCCAACGCCGACCCGCGCCGGACTTTTTTTCAACTCATCGAGCCGGCCACGCTGGAACCCCGCTTCATCCGTCTGGTTGATAACATTCGTTATCGCGGCGTCACAGCCAAGGTTAACCTGGCCTTGAGTGGTCTACCCCACTTTGATCCCCCCTTTCAAGGGGAGGGGGAGGTGGAACATTTGGGCGGCCACATCCTCATCAGCCCCAGCCTGGAGTACCTGGAACGAGCCTATGACGACGCCAAGTACGGCGCCTTTTCCCGGCAACCTTACCTGGATGTGATGATCCCATCCGTGCTCGATCCCTTGCTGTCTCCGCCGGGGCAGCACGTCATGTCGATCACCATGCAATATGCTCCCTACAACCTGCGCGCTGGTCAGTGGGACGAGCAGCGCGAGGCTCTGGGCGACCGGATTATCGACACCCTGGCCAACTATGCGCCCAATCTCAAAGCGTTGATTCTGCACCGGCAGGTCATCACGCCGCTGGATTGGGAGCGGGAGTACGGCCTGACTGAAGGCTGCATCTTCCACGGCCAGATGGGGTTGGACCAACTGCTCTTCATGCGTCCCGTCGCCGGGTACGGCCAGTATCGCACCCCGATTGACAACCTCTATCTGTGCGGCGCGGGCGCCCATCCCGGCGGCGGCCTGACCGGCGCGCCGGGCTACAACGCCGCCCGCGAAGTTCTGAGAGATTTGAAAACCAGAGGCAAATGATTGGCCACGGCGCCGGCCGGGAGGCTTCAGCCGTAGTCGTTTAATACCCTGCTCAGAAAAAAACGATATACATAATTTGTATTTCCCTGAGACAAAAATATAATATTAGCAATTCTCTCCGGGTGTTACTGCCAAATTCGCATCCGTGATTGCTCCCCATGAATATACCCGACTCCAAGTTAAATTCGTTGGATGAGTTGGATTTTGCTATCCTGTCTCACCTGCGTGAAGATGGTCGAAAATCATTTACCGAACTGGCGAATGCGCTGGATGTTTCCGTAAGTACTATTCGCAATCGTTACGCGCGCCTGGTCGAAGATAATGTCTTGCAGGTTTATGGCCGCGTGAATCCCGAGCAGGTTGGGGTTATTCTGTATGCCCAAATCTTGATTGTGGTGCGTCCGTCTGAACGCATCGAGTCAATTCTTGACGAACTGGCCCAATATCCGGAGGTAAGTTTTCTGGCGTTGGTAACGGGTGAGTATGACATCGAAGTCAATGTGATGTGCCGGAATAATGAACACTTGTATTCTCTGGTTAATGAGAAGATACATAAATTGGAAGGCGTCTATTTCACCAGAACAAATTTGTATCTGCGCTTGCTGAAAACCGCCCAACCGGATCTGAGCCAGTTATTTTTACCGGGCAAGCAGGATAATCACCAATAAGGGAAGGCATCATCACCTGGTTTATCGACAAGTTTGGCTTGACTGCGGCGCTGGACGGACTGCTGGCTCTGCCGGTTATTGGCGGTCCCTCTTTGTCCTTTTCGGCGCTGGGGATGTTTCTGGTGTTTACCTATGTCTGGCTGCCCTATATGATTCTGCCGATTCAGGCTGCCCTGGAGCGGGTGCCCAACTCACTCTATGAGGCCTCTAATGATCTGGGGGCCAGGCCGCTGACCACCTTCCGCTATGTAGCCTTACCCCTGGCCTTTCCAGGGGTGGTGGCCGGCTCAATCTTTACTTTCTCCTTGACGCTGGGAGATCACATCATTCCCACGGCCATCGGCAACTCCAGCCCCTTCATTGGCATGGCCGTTTACAGCTATCAGGGTACAGCCGGGAATATTCCGCTGGCGGCTGCTTTCACCACCATCCCTATTATTATGGGCCTATATCTCATCATCGCCCGCAGATTAGGAGCCTTCGATGCGTTATAAACCTGGCCCGCAGGCTCCCTTTGGTCTGACGCTGACCGCCCTGGCAGTTTTACTGTTCCTGCACGTGCCATTTTTTATCGTGATGTTGTATGCCTTTACGACCGACGAAGCCGCTTTTGCCGCTTTTACCTTTCCCCCACCCGGCTATACCGTGAAATGGTTTGGACTGGCCTGGAGTCGGGCCGATTTATGGGAGGCCCTGTTCTTATCCGTGCGAGTCGCCGCGCTGGCCACGTTTTTCGCCCTGATTCTCGGCACGCTGGCCGCCGCAGCCGTCTATCGCAGCAGGTTTTTCGGGCGAGAGGCGATTTCTTTTCTGTTAGTGCTGCCGATTGCCTTGCCCGGTATCGTTACCGGTATTGCCTTGCGTTCGATGATGGGCTTAATGGAATTTTCCTTCAGCTTTTGGACCATCCTGATTGGGCACGCAACCTTCTGTGTGGTGGTAGTCTACAACAATGTCCTGGCCCGCTTTGGGCGCACCGGCCAGGCCCAAATTGAGGCCTCGATGGATTTAGGCGCCGATGGCTTTCAAACATTCCGGTATATCGTCTTACCCAACCTTGCCACCGCCCTGCTGGCCGGAGGACTGCTGGCTTTTACCCTCTCTTTTGACGAGGTGATTGTCACCACCTTCACTGCCGGCCAGCAGTCGACTTTACCCATCTGGATCTTCAGCCAATTGACCCGGCCGCGCGACCGGCCGGTGACTAATGTGGTGGCCTTCCTGGTGGCCAGCATTATGGCTATTCCCATCCTTTACGCCCATTACTTGACCCAAAAGTCGGGCGATTCGGTTGAATAGACTCCGTCAAAATTCGTGACTATGTTACCTTAGTCCCAAACTCAGTTTGGGACCAAGGCGGAGAAAAATCTTAATAGACGAAAGAAGGTAGAATACAATGTCGTCAGCTACTCAATTACTCTCCCCTGTCTGGACTCATCTCACCGAGATCCAACCTGTGCGCGCCGAAGGCATCTACTTTTACGCGGCCGATGGAACGCGATACACCGATTTTACCTCCGGTATTGGGGTGACGAATACAGGCCATTGTCATCCCAGAGTGGTGCAGGCCATTCAAGAGCAGGCCAACCACCTCATTTTCGGCCAGATGAACATTGTTATCCCCCCGGCCAGCCTGGCCCTGGCCGAGCGGCTAAATTCGGTGACTCCCCCCGCCATCGACCGTTTCTTCTTCTCCAACAGCGGCGCTGAGGCGGTTGAGGCCAGCGTGAAACTGGCCCGGATGGCTACCCAACGCCGTAACATCATTGTTTTTCAGGGTAGTTTTCACGGGCGGACTCATCAGACGATGGCGATGACCACCTCAAAGTATATCTATCGGTACGATTATCAACCGTTGCCCGGCGGAATCTTTGTAGCGCCCTTCCCTTATAGCTACCAGTACGGTTGGGATGACGATCAGACCACTGAATTTTGCCTGAAACAATTGGATTTACTGCTGCACGCCCAGACCGCGCCGGAGGAGACGGCCGCGCTCGTCATCGAACCCGTTTTGGGCGAAGGCGGCTATGTCCCCGCTCCGGCTCAATTTTTGCGGGCGCTGCGGGCGTTGTGTGATGAGCACGGCATCTTGCTGGTCGTTGATGAGATTCAAACGGGCTTTGGTCGAACCGGCCGTTTCTTCTGCTTCGAATACGCCGGCATCGCACCGGACATCATCATCATGGCCAAGGGGCTGGGTAGCGGTATGCCTATTTCGGCTATTGGTGCCCGGGCCGAGTTGATGGAGCGCTGGAAAGCCGGCAGCCACGGCGGTACTTACGGCGGCGGCAACGCCCTGGCCGCCGCGGCCGCCTGCGCCACCATCGACGTGATTCAAGCGGAGCGACTGGTCGAGAATGCCGCCGCAATGGGTAAGTACCTTATGCAGGCGTTGCGGGAGTTGCAGGCCGAATACCCGGTCATCGGGGATGTGCGCGGGCGGGGCCTGATGGTGGCCACGGAATTCACCACGGCCAGCGGTCAACCCGATCCGGAGACGGCCCGGGCGGTTTTACAGGGCTGTTTGCAGCGCCGCCTACTCATGCTGATTTGTGGGAGTTACCAAAACGTCATTCGCTGGATTCCACCGCTCATCGTCAATCAAACGCAGCTTGACGAAGCCCTCAGCATTTTCAATGAGGCCCTGGCCGCTTGAGCAATCAAGTTTATTGAAGCGGCAATTTGGGCATTTATCAAACAGCTTATCCGTGATCAGCAAAACGCTCGTGATATTGTAGATTTTAATTATAGGAGAACAACCATTATGGCCACCTTATTTGGTAAAACCTATACACGCGATCAGTTATTGCCGTACGTCGGCGAACTTAGCCAGTTTGCCGGGGTACGGGTAGGCGAGTTAGGCGACGGGTTTGAGCGCGGCGTGCGCGTGGCCGATATCCGTACCGGCAGCGGCTTTGAATTTACGGTGCTAGTTGACCGGGGCATGGATATTGGCTGGGCCTCCTTCCGGGGCGCGTCCATCTCCTGGCGTTCGCCCACCACAGCCGTAGCGCCAGCTTTCTATGAGCCGGAAGGGTTGGGCTGGCTGCGTGGTTTCCACGGTGGTTTGTTGAACACCTGCGGCTTGAGCACGATGGGCGCGCCGGGCCAGGATGAAGGTAAGTCGCTCGGTTTGCACGGGCGGGCCTCCTTTATTCCGGCCTCCCATTTTGCCTATGGCGACGATTGGCATGGTGACGACTGTGAATTTTGGGTTACTGGCCAACTG
>CAYZHI010000124.1:0-8956 GCA_964477335.1 uncultured Caldilineaceae bacterium
CCTATCAACCCCGGCAACTCCGGCGGGCCTTTGCTCAATCGCCACGGCGAGGTCATTGGCATCAACACCCAAATCATCAGCCGCAGCGGCGGCAGCTCCGGAATTGGTTTTGCCGTGCCGATCAATATTGCCAAGCGCGTGGTGCCAAGCTTGATCGAGGGCAAGGATTTTGAGTATGCCTGGTTGGGTATCACCGGCCGCACCCTCGACGCCAACACTGCCGAGGCGATGGAACTCCCGGCCGACACGAAAGGGGCCCTGGTAATCGCCGTTTCCAAAGCCGGTCCGGCTGAAAAGGCCGGGTTGCTGGGCAGCGAGAAAACCTTTGAACTCTCCGGCGTTGACATTGAAATGGGTGGTGATGTGATTGCCGCCATTGACGGCAAACCGGTCGAGACCATGGATGACCTGATCGGTTACCTCATCACCGAGTACCGCCCCGGCGACGAGGCTGAGCTAAGCGTCATCCACGCCGATGGAACCGAGGAAACCATCACGGTAACGCTGGGCAAGCGCCCCAGCGCCGATGAACTGCTACAGCAGGAGAATGAGGCTGAAGAAGAAAACTAGAGACATCGTAATGTCTCTCTAATTAGGAGCATGGGGCAGGGCTTGCGGCCTTGCCCCTTTTTATTTTATTTTCAAACTTATGCCGCGTTACTCTACTCTATCGCCGCACCAGAACGTCGGTCATCCGGGCCACCCGGACCATTTCACGCACGTTATGGACCCGGACGATATCGGCGCCGCGCTCGATGCTCAGGGCGACCGTGGCGCCGGTGCCTTCGACCCGTTCAGTGGGCGGTAGGTCAAGGGTGTAACCAATGAAACTTTTGCGCGACGTTCCAATCAAAATCGGTCGCCCCAAAACCCGAAATTCGGCTAACCGGTTCAGCAGGGTCAGATTTTGTTCAACCGTTTTGCCAAAACCAATTCCAACATCGATGATGATTTTTTCTTCGGCCACCCCGGCCGCCAGCCCAAGCTCCACGCTGGCCCGCAGTTCGCGCAGGATATCGGCCAGCAAATGGTCATATTCAACGCCAACGTAGCGCCCCCCCAACTTGGCCTCCTGGACCGCGTCTTTGGGCCGGCTGCGATTGTGCATCACGATAACCGGCACATTATAATCGGCTGCCACCGCCGCTATGGCAGGATCCATGCGGAAGCCCCAGACGTCGTTGATCATATGCGCCCCGGCTTCGATGGCCTGCCGGGCCACTTCGGCTTTATAGGTATCGACCGAAATGGCTACCTCAACTTCCCTGGCCACCGCTTTGATGGCCGGGATCACCCGCTGCAACTCCTCTGCTTCCGACACCGGCTGGGAACCGGGCCGGGTGCTCTCGCCGCCAATATCGAGAATGTCAGCGCCGGCCTCAACCATCTGCCGGGCCTGCTGGATTACGGCCTCCAGCCAGTTGGCCCGGGTTAGCAAGCCATCCTCGCTGAAACTGTCGGGGGTAACGTTGAGGATGCCCATTACATAGGTGCGCTTGCCCCACTCGCAGGTCAACGGGCCAATGGTGAGGGACGGCGGATTGCTGCTCAACCGGGCCAGGGTCAGCCGCATATCGTGGCCTACCTGTTGCAGCGCCGGGTCGGCAGGACCCTCCAACCCGGCCAAAAGTTTCTCCACCTGCCGTTTAGTCCCTGCCAGCAGGCAGCAGCTCTGGCCAGCCGCGGCCGGCCGCCCCGCAGGCGCGCCGATCATTGCCTCACCGCCCAGTTGCTGCATCTGCTGGCGCAGCGAGGCGGCTGTAGCTGCGCCGATAGACTCGATGACCAGGCGCACCGGGGTGGCCACAGCCATGATTTGCTCGTTGAGCCGATCATCGACCCTGAACCGGCGCAGCTCTTCGGCCAGTTGATCCTCGGCCCCGGCGGGGATTGAACGAACTAAAGCCTTTGAACTAACGAATGATTCGATCATAGCTGTATCTCACATCGAAATAATTTTCACTCAGCCTACTTCAACCCGGACACCCCGGTTGTCAAAATCGACCAGCCTGACGCAGCCCCCTTCCGGGTGGCCCAACTGGCTTTGCAGCCGCTCGACCAGTTGTTGACCCTCCTGGGCATTGGCGACCAGGCCGAACACCGTCGGTCCCCAGGAACTTTGCCCGGCGCCGGCAGCGCCCCAGGCCAACAGGCTCTCGACGAGTTCGGTTGAGCGGGGATTGGCGTAAGGTCCGCCCTGCACCGGGCTGAAACATTCGCCCACCAAGCGCCCGATCTCGGTTAAGGCGCGGCCAAATTCAGCCAGGTCGCTTTCAACCAGAGCCGGCAACAGCGACATCAGCGTCAAATGGGTGATGGCCGCCGCCTGGTCAATGGTCGGGGCGATTTGCTCAAAAGCGGCCACCTCCGCCTGCCCACTCAAGCCGGTAAAATCAGCCGGAATGGCCACCACGCAGCGCCACGACTCCGGCATCGGGTAACGCATCAATAACGGGGCCGGGATATCCTCATCCGGCCGCCGCCCCCCTTCGACCACCAGGCCGCCCTGCGCAAAGGTCCACAGCCCCACGGCCGAGCGCTTGCCCCGGCCAACTGCCTGGGCCAGGATATAAGGCTCAGTGGGCTGATCGTATAGCGCGGCCAGCGCCTGGGCCACGGCCAGGGCGAGTTTGGTGCCGGAACCGAGACCTACGTGATTGGGAATAGCCTGTTTGACCTGCAAGTAAGCCCCACCCCGAATACCTGTCGCGGTCAGGTAACGGCGAGCAAATTCCAGCGCCCGCGCCGAGTCGGGGCCGCGCCCGGCGAGTTTGTCGCTGGCAGTAGCCTCCAGGATGACCGAAAAGTTGTTAATCGCCACCCCCAACCCGCCAAAGCGACGCCCCAGCGCGCCGCCGATGTCGAACATGCCCCAGTGCAGCCGGGCCGGGGCCTGAACTCTGACGCTGGCCATCACGCTACCCCCAGGGCAGCATGAACGTAATCGGTGAGCAACTTCATCGCCTCATGCTCGCGCGGCCCGGCGGTTTTATCGACGATGATTTGCAGCCGGGCGTACTCGGCCAGAATCTCCTCGCGGGGCAGAAAGCGGGTTCGGGTGGCCAGAATGGCCGCCTCCAGCACGGCGTGGCGGGCCCGGTTGAAGCCAAGAAATTCCCGGGCAAAACCTTTATGCACCACCCGGGTCGTAATCCGGCTGCGGGGTTGCTGCGCATCTACTGCCTCAATCTGCACCTCACGCCATGAACAAACGTCTTGCAGCACCACCCCGGTCACCACTTCGGCCGGGCGGGTGGGAAAGAGCGGGTTGCTGATGGCGCTTTGGGCAAATAGTAATACGTTGTCGGTCAAATTGATAACCGCGGCCTTTGTTGCCGCCAGGTTGCGAAAGGTGGTCGTATCCTGATAAGGCTTGATGACGATGATCTCATCGCCCCACTCCACGCCCATTGGAGCGCAGTTGACCTGCCCGGTGGCATCTACGCTCGTTAAGATCGTTTCGATAATCACCTGCTGCCTCGCTCACTGCCGTTTTCTTTGGAACGGCGAGACGTGGTTATATGCACCCGGTGTCGTTGAGCCGCCTGCTCCGGCGCAGTTAAATAGCCCCATTTCAGCGGTTGATCTTGCTGGTAATTTTTGCCTAATTGCAGCGCCAGGCGAGCTTTAGTCAATTCGTGCCCCAGGTAAAAGGCGTGGCTGGCCTCATCGATGCCCAACTGAGCAAAGATGGCCTCAATATCGCTCCCGGTCACAAATAGATCGGCGTTGAAGGCGTAGATCTGTTCGTCGTCAATGTAAATCCGGATATTGGGATCGGTTAGCGCAACTTGCATTTCCCGCAGGGTAGCCTCATCTTGACGCAGCAACCGGCTTTCTTTGATCGTCAACAGCCTCTCTTCCAGGCGTTTGGGCAGCACTCCTTCCGTCACCGCATAGTGCATCAAGCGCCGGGCGATGTCCAACTCTTGCACGCTGCCCTTCGCCCAGGGGGCGACCTCCGTCGTCAAAATAAAACTCAAATTCAACTCCTGGGCCAGTCCCATCAACAAGGCATTGAGGCCGGTGGTGTCGGCGTCGGTTAGCTCGCTGAGATGATGGCTGCCCATCATGAGTTTGGCGTCGGGATAACGTGCCCGAGTCCGGTAGAGATCATACACCGAGCGGCTAAAACCAAAGCTAATCGGCTGCATAATCGGGTCCAGGATGCAATCTTTGCCCCAGGCCCACAGTTGCTCGGCATTACGCCAGAGGGAGGTAACGTCGCCGTCCTCGTCGGGGATGACCACGGGGGTAGCTCGCAGCGTTTGGCCCAGCTCCAGATTACTGCCGTTGAGGCTCAAAACGTAGTCAGCCCCGGCCTCGTCGGCCTCACGGATGATAGTCGGATCGAGCGTGTCGACGCTAACCTGATAACCGGCCTGCTTGAGCCAGTGGACCGTCTGGGCCACCGAACCGGGCGCGCTGTCGGGGGTTATCCCCAGATCGATAACGTCAGCCCCGTTCCGGCGGTAATAGTCGGCCTGAGCCAGCAACTCGGCCTCGGGCAGCCTGAGGGCATCCTGAATTTCGGCCATAAGCTGAATGCTATAGGCGCCGTAACTCTCTCGCCGCGGCTTTTGCCCAAAATGCCAGGGCAACTCTTGCAGATCGACCGGCCCTTTCTGCACCGCCGCGCCGCTGACCTGCTCCAGTTCAGCCGGATCGCCCTCGCAGTAGCCGGGGATGATGATCAAATCACAATCCGGGGGAACACGGCGATGGCGGGGATGGCGTTCCGGCAGGCTGAAATGGTGAGCCATCCAGGCGGTCGTCATCAGCGCCGCAATCGAAATGGGCATCACCACAACCTCATAGGGGCAAGGCAAGGTTAGCGCGGCCAGCGTGCGGCGCAGCGCTGGCTCAGCCAACCGGCCGGTAACGAATAGAATCTTGTTCGGCACAGTAAAGCTCTTTGGACGTAGTCTCCGAGCACTGTAAGGAATGTGAATTGGATAGCTTGCTTAATTGTGAAATACGGGAGATTAGAGATTGGAGATTGGAAGTTTCCGGTCAATAATCTCCCAATCTCTTAATCTCCCAATCTCTAATCTCAATTCTCTAAATCAGCCGCCGCGAACCCATTTATTGGGGGTGCCGCCCTTATACACCGAGTCTGCGGCCGGCCGCCACAGCACCGTCTCTTCAATTTTCTTGGCCAGCCCAAAGTCCATGTCGGTGATACCGTCGGCGGAATGGGTGCGCAGTTTCACCCAACCCTTAGCCCAGGTTACCTCCAAATCTGGATGGTGGAATGCAGCTTCGGCGATGTAGCCGATGGTATTGACCAGCATCATCGTGGCTTGCCAGCCATCGGTTTTGTACTGCCGCCGGATCCAGCGACCTTCCAGGTACCAGCCAGGCAACTCTTTTTCTAACTTCTCCTGGACTTCAGCTTCACTATATACTCTGAGTTGATCGGACATTGTTTTACCTCCTTTGTTTATGCTTTGACCTTGTTAATTGTTTATGTTATGCTGTCCCCAAATAGTTGGGACCATTCCCCACATATTAAGTATAGCAAGCAGAAGCGGCTCGTCAAGGTATTTAGGAGAGGTGGGTGATGCAATTGCTCATCAGTGTTACTTCCGCCGACGAAATCAAAGCGGCCTTACAGGGTGGCGCTGGTATCATCGATGTCAAAAATCCGGCTGAGGGCGCGCTGGGCGCTGCCCCGGCAGCCACGTTGATTGAACTTCACCGGCGGCTGCCGCCGGACCGGCTCAGCAGCGCCGCCCTGGGCGAGTCTGACTCAGCGCCCGGGGCGCTGGCTCTGGCCGGCTACGGCGCGGCCAGCCTGGGGGTTCGCTATGTAAAATTAGGCTTACGGACGGCTGATCCGGCCGAAGCGGTCGCTCTTCTCCAGACTGTCCGGGCCAGTATTAAGCTGGCCAATCCGGCCTGCGGGCTGATTGCCGTGGGCTATGCCGATGCGACCAGGATCAACGCTCTCTCCTGGCAACTGCTACCCGCATTAGCTCACGAAGCCGGCATCGAAGGCGGCATGATTGACACGGCCCTCAAAGATGGACCGCGCCTGTTTGACTACTGCACCGAGGCCGACCTGCGCCAGTGGTTGGCCGACTGCCGCCAATTTGGCCTGCTCTGCGCCCTGGCCGGTTCGTTGGAGGCGGTCGATCTGCCGGCCATCGTTCGGCTGCAACCGGACGTGGTCGGTTTTCGCCGGGCCGCCTGCCGCGGCGACCGGGTCAACGGCCGGGTCGAGGCTGATCGAGTGGCCGCCTTGCGCCGCGCTCTATCAGCCTAGAAATTTTACTACTCTTCAGTTACACGGAGCCACACAGAGATTGCCCGGAGATTCACAGAGAAACTATTGCTGCCTCTGTGTAGCTCCGTGTATCCTCTGTGTTTCTCAGCGTTCCAAGCCACTACCTGAACAATTACGAACTCTTACCCGCCTAATACTTGAGTCCCGACAGTGCGGCCGCTTTGGAGCAACTCCACCAGCCGGTCCGGTTGGCCGCCATCGATGAGCCAGCAGTCTATGTTCGGCGGCAGAGCCTGAGCGAAATATGAGTCGACCACCCCGCTGCCAGCCAACTCCTCTTTTGAAATTTGTGATCGCAGCGTTTTTGATGATTCTTGAAAAACCCCGGCCACGCGTTTGAGTAACACCAGTCGCCGGGTTCCACTGTAACCGGCCAGCCAGGCTGCAATCGAGTCGGAGGTCACTTGCCAGCTATGGGGCAGCGGGTCGATCTGCCGCAACAGGGCCGCCGGAGCCAGAATCGGCGCTTTTTTGGCGGCGCAGGCAGCTGCAGCCCCGGTCAGGTCGTGCACCACTGTCGCCTCGGCACTCAAATCGACCAGCAGATAGGCATATTGTTCCATCCCCAGAATGGCCATCCAATGGGCGGCGCTGTCGCTCAATTGAAAATGGGCATCAGCAGCGCGAACTGTCTCCGCAAAGGGGCCGCCGCCGGGTAGAAAAAGCAGCCGGTGTTCCCCGGCCAGAGCAGTCCAAATGGCCAGATTGGCCGGCAAGTTCGGCTGATCGTATAGGCTGCCGCCGACTTTGATCACCGCGTCAAACACAGGCCAGCTCGTCCCGGCACAAGAGGGCCACGGCTGCCGCCGGAGCCGCCGCCGCAGCCTGGTCGCTCAAAAAATCGGTTGGCCGGAGACAGGCCAGGCCCAGTCGCGCCGCAGCCAACTCGACCAGAAACGCGCCCACGCCCACAGCTACCAGCGGGCCGCGCACACCGCTGGCCGATATCACCTGATTTAACGCGGTCGTGATCTGCTGCACCTGGCTGTCGGCAATGAATTGGGCCATCGTTTGGATGTCGTCGTTGCTCAACATCTCTCTATCGGCGCAGACCAGGCGGGCCAGCCGCTCGGCGGCAAACTCGGGCGTCGCCGGGCGACCGTCGGCGCTGGGGCTGGTACATTGCTCCGCCGGCAGATGGCCCAGCAACAGGTGCACATCCTGGGCAGTGGCAAACAGCTCCGCAGCCACACCACACCAGCGCCCCCACAGCGGCGCCCGGCTGACGATTCCAAAGAGCGGCGTCCGCAGCACGCCGGTGTAAACCAGCTCGCCCCAGCTCAACCGCTCGGGGTCAGTGCGCCCCTGCGCCGCCACCTGGCCATCTTTAATGGGAATAATATCAGTGGTGGTGCTGCCCACGTCGACCAGCAGGCAGTCGGGCTGGCGCCGGGCCACCACCAGGGCAGTAGCCAGCCAGTTGGCCGCGGCGACGAGTAGTGGGTTCGCTTTGGCCGTTTCAACATCGTGAAAGCGGCCGTCGAGGCCAAAAACATGCAACTCGGCGGCGGGCAAGGCCGATTGCAGGGCCTCTAATACAAAGTTAATTCCCTCCCGTTTGGTGCGAAAGGCATCGGACAGCTCGGCGGTGATGGTGACGGCCGCTCGGGTCGTCGGGCCAAGCCGGGTCGACATCTCGGCGATTGCGGCCGCCAGCTCATCGCGCCGTTGCCAGATGGCGAAAGGCAGTTGGACCACCTGCCAGCCATCGACCTGCCAGCGGGCTGCTTTCAGGTTGGCCCCACCAATATCCCAACCAATGATATCGGCTAATTCAGAATTTGCATTGCTACTCATCTGATAATTGCCGGATTGGGAGCGCTCCTGGTATGATACGGGCTATGCACGCGATGCAGATCATTCCTGTCCTCGATCTCAAAGCTGGCCAGGCTGTTCACGCCGTCCGGGGTGAGCGGCAGCGCTATGCGCCGGTGCAGGGCGTGCTGGGTTCTGGTCACGATCCGGTCGCGCTGGCGCTGGCCTACCGGGATCGATTGGGCTGTCAAAGCTGCTACGTGGCCGATCTGGATGCCATTGCCGGAGGCCGGGGTCACCCCCACCTGCTGCGCAACCTGGTCGCTGCGGGGTTGGCGCTGTGGGTCGACGCCGGCGTGGCGACGCCGGAGCAGGCTCAACCCCTGGCCGATCTGGGCGTAAGCAGAATCATCATCGGCTCTGAGACGTTGACCAACCTGACCCAATTAACTACACTCACGGCCCAACTCTCCCCGGAAAAGCTGGCCCTCAGCGTCGATTTGCAGGGTGGGGTGCTGCGCGCCCCCGGCGGCCTCGCGGAGCCGCAGCAACTCGTCGAATTAGCTGTGGCTGCGGGATTGACCGATATTATCCTGCTGGACCTGGCCCGGGTTGGGGCGGCCGCCGGCCCGCCGCTGGATTTGCTGGCTGCGCTCCGGCCCCACTTCCCCAAGCTGGCCTTTTACGCCGGCGGCGGCGTCCGGGATCGAGCCGACCTGGAGATTTTAGCCCAGGCCGGCGCGACCGGCGCGCTCATTGCTACCGCCTTCCACCGCGGTGTTATTACCGCCGCCGATGTCCAAGATTTCCACAAGTGACCGGCGCGTCCCAAATTTTAGGTAATTCCGTAGGGGCGACCGGCCGGTCACCCCTACCTTCCCAAAATCTGGGACAGACCCAAAGTGACCGGCG
>CAYZHI010000125.1:0-8950 GCA_964477335.1 uncultured Caldilineaceae bacterium
GCTCCATTCATTCTCCAGATCCTCCAGCCAGGAAAACCACTGGACCGTGCCGGCCTGCCAATCGACGCCGCCGGTCGGGTCGAGTCCCAGAGCAACTTCCACTTTGGCCGGGCTGAACTCACGCCGCATAAAAGCCTCGACACTGTAGCGGTGGCCCGGAACAGTGGGCGCCGATCTAAAAACACCGGCCTCGATGCCAACATAGGCAAAGGTAATCTCCTGGGCGCTGACGCCGGAGTGGACATTGGCCCGCCAGACCGTTTCATTGAAACAAGCCGAGCCAAATTGGTCGCGGCTAGTAAAAGAACTCCAGCCGTTGGCCAAACCGGAGCCGGGACAGACATCGCCATAGGGGTTCTGCCAAACCGAGAAGCCCTCCTCAAAATCCCAAACACCCCCTTGCAGCGGTTCGGCCGGGGCTGAGGTTGGGGTCGGCGGCGGCGGTGCAGTAGGGGCCGATGGGATAGCAGCTTCTGGGGTCGGCGTTTCCGCCGGTTCGGTCGTTAGCGTCGAGGTGATCGTTGCGGTGATGGTTGCAGTAATAACCGGAGTGAGGGTCACATTCGGGTCAGGGGTGTAGGTTGGCGCATCGGCCAGAAACATCACCGGGGTCACAGTGGGGGTAGATGTTTGAATCTCAAAAACCAGTTGCTCCAATGTTGGCGCCGGCTGCGGCGTTTGCCGCGCCAGGGCGCAGGCCACGGTGGGCAGCAATAGGATAACTACCCACCAGGGCAGGTCGATCTTTGCCATTCGCGCTCTCCTCAATAGTTCCCGTCCACAATTATACTCAGGCGCAGCTAAATTGGCGAGAATGGCGACGAGATAGGGTGACCGGCGCTTTCACCGCTATTTCCGAGCCAAGCCCAGTTGGAACCGCCGGTCACCTTATTAAACCGCTGGAATCTGGACACCACCGGCAGGTCAGCGTAAAATATGGCTGATTGCAGGAGGGACTGAAAATGGACAGGCAATTTGAATTCAATTCCACTCTGGCCGAAATGGCGGCGGCTCTGGCCGCATTTCGGCAAAGCTATCCTGCCTTTGACCAGACCGGCAGGCTGGACGAGCTGCGCGCCAGCGACTATGCCCGTCTTGACGCCCAGGGCCACATCTATCTGGACTACACCGGTGGCGGGTTGTATGGCGACTCGCAACTGCGCCGCCACATGGAGTTGCTAAGTAACGGCGTCTTCGGCAACCCGCACTCCAGCAACCCCACTTCGTTGGCTATGACCCAATTGGTTGAGCAGGCCCGGGCCTACGTTTTGGACTTTTTTAATGCTTCGCCCACGGAGTACGTTGCTATTTTCACCCTCAACGCCAGCGGCGCGCTCAAGCTGGTCGGCGAGTCTTACCCCTTTGGGCCGGGCGGCCAATATCTACTCACCTTCGATAACCACAACTCGGTCAACGGCATCCGCGAGTTTGCCCGCGCTGCCGGCGCTGCGGTCAACTACGTCCCGGTCATCCCGCCCGATTTGCGGGTCGATGAAGATCGCCTGGCCGGTTACCTGGAACAGGCCGAACCCAGCAACCACAACCTGTTTGCCTACCCGGCCCAATCGAACTTCTCCGGGGTGCAGCATCCCCTGGCATGGATCGCCCAGGCCCAGGCGCAAGGGTGGGATGTTTTGCTCGACGCGGCCGCCTTTGCCCCGACCAATCGGCTGGATTTGAGCCGCTGGCAGCCCGATTTTGTACCATTGTCCTTCTATAAAATCTTTGGCTACCCCACCGGCGTGGGTTGTTTGCTGGCCCGCAAAAAGGCCCTGGCCAAGCTGCACCGGCCCTGGTTTGCCGGCGGCACCATTACGATTGCCTCGGTTCAGGCCCAGAATCACCACCTGGCTGAAGGGGCGGCCGCCTTTGAGGATGGTACGGTCAGTTATCTTAGCCTGCCGGCGGTGGAGATTGGCTTGCGGCACATCGCCGGTATTGGGCTAGAGACCATCCACCAGCGGGTGATTAGTCTGACCGGTTGGCTGCTCGATAATTTACTGGCTCTGCATCACCGCAACGGCGCGCCTTTGGTGCGGGTATATGGCCCCACCGGCACCAGTCGCCGCGGCGGCACCATTGCCCTCAACTTTTATGATCCCCAAGGCCGCCTGATGGCGTACCGGCAGATCGAGGCGCTGGCTAACCGGCATAACATTTCGCTGCGCACCGGCTGCTTCTGTAATCCCGGCGCCGGGGAGGTGGCTCACGGCCTGACCAAAGAAGAGATGACCACCTGTTTCGCCGACGATCATCGCATGTCGTTTATCCAATTTCTTACCTGTCTCCATGATGTGGACGGCAAAAGCGCCGGAGCTATTCGGATATCGGTTGGCCTGGTCTCTAATTTTGCGGATGTGTACCACTTTGTCGAATTTGCCCAAACTTTTTTAGACAGGCCGGCCGACACGATTTAAGGTTACCATAAACCTCCCCGCCTCGGCATATCGTCGTCCAATATTCTCATCAGACTTGCCGATGGCCTGGGTTAGAGGTATGATATCATTAATCACCTGCCCTTGCGATGCTGCCTGCACCTCACCATGATCCCAAAATTAAATAAACCGGCTGATTAATGACTCTACGTCCAGGAGTAATGAGTTATGTCGCCACTGTTGGCCGAGCGTCTAAACGCTGCCCGTCAACACCGGTTTGTTGGCCGGGCAACTGAGCGAGCTATTTTTCAAGCCGCCTTGCAAGCTGCTGAACTGCCATTTTTTGTGTTGTACATCTTTGGCCCGGGCGGAGTCGGCAAAACCACTTTGTTAGGGGAATTTGTCCGGCTCTGCCGCCAGAGTCAAATCAGCGCTATCTGGCTTGACGGGCGTAATCTGGAGCCGACTCCGCCGGCTTTTGTCCAGGCGCTCCAACTAGAGTTGGGTCTTGCTCCCGCCGAGCTGCCCCTGCCGGTGCTGGCTGCTCAAACAAACCGCCAGGTATTGCTGATAGACACCTTTGAGAAACTCCAATCTCTTGAAGACTGGTTACGCGAAGAGTTCCTGCCGCAATTGCCGGAAAATGTCCTGGTCGTCGTTGCCGGTCGGCGGCCGCCCTCGCCGGCCTGGCGAGCCGACCCCGGCTGGCAAGTCCTGATCAAAATCCTGCCGTTGCGCAACTTTAGCCCAGACGAAAGCCTGGCTTATTTAAATCAGCGGGCCGTGCCAACAGACCAGCATCGGGCCATCCTTAACTTTACCTATGGCCATCCCCTGGCCTTATCCCTCATTGCCGACACCTTTTCCCAACGCGGCCCATTTGAGTTCAAGCCGCAAGCCGCCCAAGATATCATTCAATCCCTGGTTAAACAACTGGCACAAAAAGTACCCGGTCCGGCCCACCGGGCTGCCCTGGAAGCCTGCGCCCTGGTGTATATGACCACCGAACCGCTGCTGGCAGCGATGCTGGCCACACCCGACGCGCACGAACTGTTTGACTGGCTGCGCGGCCTTTCCTGCATTGAATCCGGTTCAATGGGGCTTTTTCCGCACGATTTGGCGCGCGAGACTCTGACCGCCGACCTGCGCTGGCGTAACCCGGACTGGTATGCTGAACTCCATCGCCGGGCTCGGCTTTACTACTCCAGTCGCTTGCAGCAGGTTGCTGAGCAGGAGCAGCAAACAGTGTTAATCGATTACATTTTCCTGCATCGGGATAACCCGGTCGTGCGACCGTTTTTTGTGCAGTTGCAGTCGCAATGGCAAGAGGATAACGCCGTCGTGATGGTCGATGCCGCCCGCAACTCTGATTGGTCCAGGTTAGAAGCTATGGTCCACCAGCACGAAGGGCCAGAGGCAGCCCAGCTGGCCCGGCACTGGTTCACCTGCCAGCCGGGTAGAATCCTGGTTTTTCGTGATGCTACTCAGCAACCAATGGGTATGTTAGCCCTGATTGCCCTGGATCAGGCCAACCAGGAGGAGATCAACGCCGATCCGGCGACTGCAGCGGCCTGGCGTTATCTGGCCAATCGCAGCCCGCTCCGGGCGGGTGAAAAGGCTACTCACTTTCGCTTCTGGCTGGCCCACGACAGTTATCAGGCGGTGTCGCCGGTACAAAGCCTGATCTTCATCAACATGGTCCGGCACTATCTCACCACGCCAGGGCTGGCCTTTACCTTCTTACCCTGCGCTCAACCCGATTTTTGGACCGCCATCTTCAACTATGCTGACCTGAGTCGGCTACCAGAGGCTGACTTTACCGCGGCGGGGCAAAGGTACGGCGTGTTCGGCCACGATTGGCGGATTACGCCGCCTGCCGTCTGGTTGGAGTTACTGGCCGCCCGCGAGGTAGCCGTTAAACCGCCCACTTCTCCGCCTGCCCCAACAACCACGCCTTTGGTCGTCCTTAGCCAACCCGATTTTGCGAACGCAGTCCAGCAAGCGCTGCGCGACTTGCGCTCGGCCAACCCGGCGGCTCTACGACACAATCCGCTGGTGTGGTCGCGGCTCGTTACTGAACGAGCCGGCCTGAAGGCTGATGAAGTCAAACGGGCCGCAACATTGCATATCCTTCTCAAAGAGACGGCCAACCAGTTGCAGTCAATTCCCCGGCAGGCTAAATGGTACAACGCGCTCTACCATACTTATTTTCAGCCGGCCCTTAGCCAGGAGCAAGCCGCAGAACAGTTAGATCTACCGTTTAGCACTTTTCGTCGCTATCTGAAAGCCGGTGTTACCCGCCTCACCGAGACATTGTGGCAACAAGAAATTGACGGGGCGGAAAAATGAGCAAAAATTGAGCATCTTTTGGACTGGCAAATGAATAGCTGCTTCGGATAAACTATGGCTACCAAATTTGATAGCCATATTTTTTCAAAACATCCGCTGTTGAATGGAGGAATAAATTATGAAAGCTGATGCCAAGACCGAAAAAGAAGTGCTGGCTGTTCTCAATAAGCTGGCCGAAGGCTATGCCAGACGTGACCTGAACGGGGTGCTGGCCCTATGCGCCCCAGACCCCGACCACGTGATGTACGGAACCGGCGTTGACGAGAAACGTATTGGTCTGGCCGAGATCAAAGCCCAGGCCGAACGGGATTGGTCGCAAACCGAGGCGGCCGCGCTGGAGTTTAGCTGGACTTCTGTGTCAGCGGCCGGTAACGTGGCCTGGTTAGCCGCCGACGCCACCTTCAAAGCGACAGCCGCGGGACAGGAGTTAGCTTTTCCGGCCCGGCTCACGGCTGTGTTGGAACGGCGGGGGGATAAGTGGCTGTTTGTGCAGAGCCATTTCTCTTTTCCTGCGAGCGGCCAGGCTGAAGGAGAAGCCTTTCCCAGTTAGTGGCCGGGTATCGCGGCAGACTCACATATTGAAAATCGGATTGGGTGACCCCCGGCTCCGGTTTGGCTAAAGCAATGTGGCGTTTCACTATGTCCAAAGAAATTCTTCAACTCATTACCGACCTACTGGAGGCCTGGAACAGTTTCAACCCAGACAGGTTAATGGCCTTCTATGCGCCCGACTATGAGGGCATCGACGTTGGGGAGGCCGCGCCGCAGCGTGGTCCGGAGGGGGTTCGCCGGATGATGGCCCACTATTGGGGCGCCTTCCCCGATCTCCAATTCAACCAGAATGAAATCATCCTGCAAGAGGATCAGGCCGCCCTGTTTTGGACGGCTCGCGGCACGCACCAGGGCAGATTGCTGAATATTCCGCCAACCGGTCACCCGGTAGTGGTAGAAGGTGTATCGCTGCTAACAGTGCAGGATAACAAAATAACGCGTGGTTACTACATCTGGGACATGGCCGGCCTGCTGCGCAATATCGGCCTGCTGCCGGAACTTTAAATCCAAGTAAAGATCAATCAACTTATGATGAACCGAGGAGAGAAATCATGTCAACTGAACAAAACAAAGCCATAGTTCGTCGTATCTATGATGAACTGCTCAATCAAGAAAATAAAGCGATCATTGATGAAGTCTATGCTGACAACGTGATTATCCACGATCCGTTTATGGGCACAGCGAGCGGGGTTGATGCCTTCAAGCAACTATTGGGGATGTTCGATACTGCTTTTCCACACCACCGCGTTAAAGTAGAGCAAATCCTGGCTGAAGGCGACTACGTTTCGGTGTTGCACACCCACACCGCCACCCACACTGGGCCGTTTATGAATATGCCGCCCACCAGCAAGCAGGTCACAGTCAACGGCATAGAGTTGTTCCGTCTGAAAAACGGCCAGATTGTTGAATTCTGGCGCAAAGACGACGATGTCAGCTTGCTGATGCAATTGGGGGCTATACCCGCGCCGCAAGCAGCCTAAACTCATCGAATAAAAGAACGTTAGTCAAGAAAGGAAAAAACAATGGTAACCCCTTCAAATCTATCGGCAGTATCAAATTTACGGTTACTCTTTGCAATGGCCCACCAATATTTGGAAGGCACGCTGATGGGGTTAACCGACCCACAATATAACTGGTTTCCCAACGGCAAACCGGCCTCAATTACCGGCCAGTATGCCCATCTTGTAACCAGCGAAGATTGGTTGGTTAATGTCAAAGCTGGCAACAGCGTCCCGGTTATGGCCGCTAGCCATACCGGACGCACCGGCTTTGAAACCCCACCACCGCCAACCGGCTGGGATCAGTGGACCCACCAGAACCGGGTTGACCTGGCCGCGCTGCGCAATTACGCCCAGGCTGTGTACCAGGCCACCGACGCCTACCTGGCCTCTATTACCGATGACGAACTCAGCCGTCCGGTTGATATGTCGGAGGTGAGCATGGGGCAGCAAACTGTGGGTTCGATTCTGGGGCTGGCGCTGCTTAACAACGCCCTGCACTGTGGCGAGATTTCCTGCTTGAAAGGGCTGCAAGGCTTAACCGGTTATCCGGTACCGCAGGATGAAACCGCGGCAGTAGCCTGATAATGAAAAACACCGGCGATTGGAGATTGTGACCTGATCCCAAGGGACTACAAACTCCAATCGCCAATCTCTATTTTCCAACTTAATGTAGGGGTCAGAATGATATTGAACAATTGGAGTCCAGGCTTTAGCCGGTAATTCAGCCCTGGAACCGGCTGAAGCCTCGACTCCAGTGGCATAAATTTTCCCCCGGTGTTCAAAAAGTTATTGACCCTTACAGATTAATCGTTATTTGTGGCGGAATGAATAACTCACACCAAGGGTTCACAAATTACTTTTGGCCCGGTTGTCCCGGGTGAAAAACTAAAGTAACGGGAGAGCTAAAATGAGCACAAATGCAGCCCTGCTGGCCGCAGCTCGGCCCGACTCCGGCCTGAACCGGATTCACGCCTTATTGGCGGTGCAATCTATCGTTATCATCCTGGTCTCGCTTAATCGCCTGACCACCCTGACCACCGGCTACGTGGCCGCCAACGAGTTTCTGCGCTGGGTCGATTTCAACAATATGGTCATCTTGCCGTTGATCAGTATGGTGGCTTTTTACCTGCTCAAAAAGCAGCTCGAATACGACTCACCCTGGCGCGAGGGCGCTCGCCACCTGGCCCTCAACCTGACCTTCATCATCGGCCTGTACTTGCTGGCGGCCAGCTACGGGGCGCACGAAGTCACCAATTATATGCACGTCCGCTTCTGCGCCGAGGATACCGGCAGCGACCTGTGCCGCATCATCATCTTCAATGATGACGAATTTTCCCATTGGCTCTTTTTCACCGGCTTTGTACTGGTCAATGGCGCTTTAATGTTGATGCAAATTCTTTTTCCGTATCCTCGACTGCTTACATTTTGGGACAAAATATTCCTGGTGATCAATGGGCTATTCATCGCCGCGGGCATCTTTGCCAACCTGGCTTTTGAAACCATCGGCCTCGACCTGTACGTCGTGGCCTTGCTGGCGGCGTTGGCCTTGTTTCTGCTCTGGCGGCGCGGCGGGCAACCGCTGCTAATCTACTACAGTACGGCCTATACCGTGGGACTGGTTGCCACAGCTATTTTCAAGGGACTAATAGACTGACATTACTTTGAGTCTTAGAAAAGGACCATCGTCATATGGCCGACTATACCTTTGTAACTGAATGGCGGCTTGAGGCTCCAATCCAGGCCGTGTGGGAAGCCATACTCCATTCCGAAGATTGGCCAACTTGGTGGCCGGGCGTTGAAAGCGTAATGGAACTTGAGCCAGGCGATGCTCTAGGGATTGGCAACCGGCGTCGGTATACCTGGAAAAGCCGGCTGCCGTACCGGCTGACTTTTGAGATGCGGACAACCCGAGTGGAACCGCCGGTTGCGCTTGAGGGCCGCGCCCTCGGCGAACTCGAAGGTAACGGCCGCTGGCAATTGTCCACGGACGGGCCGGTTACCGTGGTCCGTTATAACTGGCAAGTCCAGACCACAAAACGCTGGATGAACTGGCTGGCCCCGCTGGCCCGTCCCCTCTTCCGCTGGAATCATAATGTGGTCATGCAGCAGGGCGGCGAAGGACTGGCCCGGCGACTCGACGTCCGGTTATTGAAATGATGAATCAACCTATCCGTTTGGCCACCTATTTGGCCCCCAATATGCTCCCGGTCTACCAGTTCATCGCCGCTTATGTGGCCCAGAAACTGGATCAGCCGACCGAACTGAGCGTTGGTTTATCGTTTGATCAATTTGCCGCCGGCCAGGTCGATGTTGGCTTTATTTGCGGCCTGCCCTATGTGCTCCTGGCCCGCCAGACGCCGCCGCCGGTTGAGCTGCTGGCCGCGCCGGTGCTGGCCGGCGAACGCTACCAGGATCGCCCCATTTACTTTTCCGATGTCATCGTCCACCGGGACAGCCCCTACCAATCATTTGCCGACTTGCGCGGCTGCGCCTGGGCTTACAACGACCCCGATTCCCATTCCGGTTACAACATTACCCGTTACCGCCTGATCCAAATGGGCCAGACTCACGGCTTTTTTGGCCGGGTGGTGGCCGCGGGCTGGCACCAACGAGCCATCCAGATGGTGTGCACTGGTGAAATCGATGCCGCCGCCATCGACTCGCAGGTATTGG
>CAYZHI010000126.1:0-8939 GCA_964477335.1 uncultured Caldilineaceae bacterium
GCGGGGCAGGGGGGGGGTAAAGACAGCTTCAATCTCCTCCACCGCAATCGAAAAATCGGACCGCCGCCACACGTTGATCACTTCTGCCCCGTTCACGTCGGCGTCAAAGGCGTACATGCCAAAGGTTGGGGGGCAATTGACCACATAATCGCCCGGCTCGATGAACAGGCGCATCGTCAAATCGATCAACTCGTCCGCGCCCAGACCCACCAGCAAGTACTCCGCCGGGAGGCCGGTATAATCGGCCAGGGCCGCTCGAAGTTGGCGACATTCCGGATCCGGATAAATGTGCAGATAGGCGGCCTGGGCCAGAGCCTGGGCCACCAGAGGCGACGGGCCATACGGATTTTCGTTGGCGTCCAACTTGATAATCGTCTCCGGCTGCCGCCCTAACTGCTCAGACAGGACCTCGAAAGGTAGGATAGGCGTATACGGCTGAAGCCTGGCCAGGTTGGGGCGAATAATCGAATTCAGGTCAAAAGTCATCGGTTTGGCAAGGTTCAGGGTGAGAAACGCTGGTCGCGAAACCGGCCCTGGTCTGCCTGGCGCAGGTAGGTCTCTTCGATCCACGTAAAATAGCCACCGTAATCCAGGCTGAAACCCCGGCACATGATCATATAACCGATTGGACCGTTGGTTTCATCCAGGATCAGGTACGCTTCACCTGCCTGCGGGTCTTCCAACAGAATTGAGATGGCCGTCTCGGTTTTGCTCCACTCGACGGCTGAAGCTGAGTTGTCCTGCAAATGGGATTCGCGCATCAAAGCCAGTAGAACTGATTTGTGGTTAGTCGTGGCCGGTTGAATTCTCATGCTCTTTTCCTTACGGCTGTGGCGTGTCCATCCAATCCTTCTGCCTCGGCCAGAGTTTGAGCCGCCTGACTGATGGCTCTGGCTTCCGTAGCCTCCAGCCCAATGATACTGATAATTTTGGTAAAATCGCGCACGTTGAGCGGGCTGGCAAAGCGAGCCGTGCCCATCGTTGGCATAACGTGGCTTGGCCCGGCGGTATAATCCCCCAGCACCTCATAGGCGTGCTCGCCTAAAAAGACGCCGCCGGCGTGCTTTACCTGGCCCACCAGCGCCCACGGCTCGGCGACGTGGAGACACATATGTTCCGGCGCATATAAATTGCCTAATTCGACCGCCTCGGTCAGGTCGGCGCAGAGGACGGCCCCGCCCTGGTTCTGCAAGCTTTCGGCAATGATCTCGGCCCGCGGCAACGCCTCGATCTGGCGGCTGATTTCAAGCTGCACTGCTTCGATCAGCGCCAAGCTGGGCGTGATCAATATGGCCGAGGCCAGGGTGTCGTGTTCGGCCTGGGCCAGCAGGTCGGCGGCCACCAGGGTTGGATTGGCCTGCTCATCGGCAATCACCAGGGTCTCGGTTGGACCGGGCAAGCCGTCGATATCGACCAGGCCGTAGACTTGCCGTTTGGCCAGGGTAACAAAAATGTTGCCCGGCCCCACAATCTTGTCCACCTTGGGCAGCGACTCCAGGCCAAAGGCCATGGCCGCCACGGCCTGCGCCCCACCAATGCGGTAGACCGCGTCAACCCCGGCCACTTTGGCCGCGGCCAGCAAAACCGGGGCAATTTTGTCCTCACGACCGCTGGGTGTGGTCACAATGATTTCCTGCACCCCGGCCACCCGCGCCGGTATGGCGCTCATCAGCAGGGTGCTGGGATAGGGCGCCGTGCCTCCGGGCGCATACACCCCCACCCGCTCCAGCGGCACTACTCGCTGGCCCAAGGCTCCCCCGGCCGGACTCCACTCCAGCCAGCTCTGGGAGGGCTGTTTTTGATGAAAGGCCCTGATGCGCTCGGCGGCCAGGTGCAGCGCCTGGCGCAGCTCGGCCGGGATGCTCCGATAGGCCGCCTCGATTTCCTCACTGGCTACAGTCAAGCTGGTTAAGCGGACACCATCAATTTTCTCGGTCCAATCGATGACCGCGGCTTCACCGCGCTGCTGCACGTCGAGCACAATCCGCCGGACGGCCTCTTCCAGGCTGAGGGCCTGGCCAAAAACTCGCTCGATGCCTCTGGCCACGGTGGGCGATGGGTTCACTGCGCTGACCAGTTGGCGCTTGAGGATAGTCCGGCGGGCCTCATCGGCGCGGTAGCAACGGAATAGGTTAGCAATCATGCTGAGTCAAATCCATAAGGGATGGTCCGTTTCTTTGGCGGTGCTTGTTTGCTGTGTTTCTGGCTTACCACGAAGGACACAAAGGGCACAAAGAATAAGAACATCTCTGGCTATATTCTTCCTTTGTGTCCCTGGCGTCCTTTGTGGTTATGGTCCGGTAAACAAATTCCTTTACCAGTATGCAGTATCTCGGGTTACGTGTCAAGCCCCAAATTTTGCAGCAGCTTGCGCCAGCGGGGTGGCTCTTCTTCAAAGATATAGGTTACCGGCATCACTAACACCCCGCTGCCGCCGATGGCCCGTAGTTGGTCAATCGCGCCGTGCAGCCCTTCCTTACGCACTACAATCGTAATCGCGTACCAGTTCGTGTCGGTGACATCTCGTAGATAGACCCGGCTGATGGTTGGTCCCTGCAGGCCGCCCAGGCTGGGCTGGGCAAAAAGTTTATGGGCCACTTCCTCCGGCGACTCGCCCCGCATATTGGCAATAATCGTATAATGCTCCACGGCCCGGAGATGGGCTTCAAACCGCTCCAGCATTTCCCGGGCGGTCGCCAGCACCTCAGGCCGCCCGGTCAAGGCGGCGCGATTGCCGATAAAGACCGCCTGGCTGGTTAAAAGTTGGCCGCCCTCGATTTCCTTGAGCCGGTTTTCGCGCAGGGTTACGCCGCTGCTGACCAGATCGACGATGAAGTCGGCCGAGCCCATTTGGGGGGCGGCCTCAAGCGCGCCGTCGGCGTGCAGGAGCCGGTATGGTTTGATGTGATGCTGCTCCAAAAAGGTCGTGGTTTGCCGCTCATATTTGCTAACAATCCGCAGGGGCCGACCGGCGCTGCGGCTACGGGCGAGGGCCGCCAGGTCGCTGACCGAGTTGACCTCGTCCCATTCCTCCGGCACGGCCACGCATAACCGGCAGCGGCCAAAGCCCAGGGCATCATGGAGAATGAACACATCATCGCCCGTTCCCCGATGTTCCACAACCGTGTCGAAGCCAACGATGCCCAGGTCCACATCGCCATCACGCACTTTGCGGACTACATCGGCCGAGCGTTGAAACCAAACTTCCAGGTGAGAGATTTCCGGAATTTCGGCAATGTACTGGCGCGGGTTGACCTTGTTGACCGGCAGGCCGCAATCTTTCAACAGGGCCAGGGTTTCCTCTTCCATCCGGCCTTTGCTGGGCAGGGCCAAACGGATCTCGGAGCGATGGTTGGGAGCCGACAGTTGGCTGGGTTGTAGCATAATTATCCTCTAGTTGTCCAAATTTTACATCATAACCCATTCTTTCGCCAATGAAAATAACGTGTAAAGCCCAAGAACCGGCGCTTGAGTATTTGGCAAATAGCGCCGGTCACTTTGACACTTGCCTTAGCCATGTTATTATTAGCTGGGTTTGCCGGTACAGTTAGGCTTAATTCCCATTGCCAATCGTCTTCAGTCATGTTATACTCCCCTTTGGATTTAGGTCTCTTCCCTCAAAAGGAGTAACAAGCGTGAGCCACCGAATATTGATGATTGATGATGATCGAGAGATGGTAACCCTCGGTAAATTGATTCTGGAGCGAGAGGGTTTTGAGGTTCTGTCAGCTTATAACGGGGCAGAAGGATTGCAGATTCTAGATAAAGAAGGCAGTAATGTTGAATTGATTCTGCTTGACATTATGATGGTCGGCATGGATGGCTGGCAGGTGTTGGAAAAGATTAAGGAAGAGCCAAAATATGCCGATATCCCGGTGATTATGCTCACGGCCCGGCACTACCTTGAGGATGAATCAGAAACCGCTAATTACGCCCATATGTTTGATGAGTATGTGGTCAAACCCTTTGTGGTGCGGGATCTGATGGGCAAGATCAACCGGTTGATTGAGGGTGATTCAAAGTAAACGATGCAAGCCAGGGCCAATTTTTGGATAGAAGAAGCGGGCCAGGTGGTCTTGAGTACATGGCGGGTGAAATTGCTCGAAGCGGTGGCGGAAACCGGTTCGATTTCAGCCGCAGCCACAAAAATGGGTATCTCCTATCGCCGGGCCTGGGACAAAATCCACGAAAGTGAAGCGCGACTGGGCGTCAAACTGGTTGACACCCAAACCGGTGGGCTTGGCGGCGGCGGCTCCGAACTCACCGCGGCCGCCCAGGATTATATTCAGCGCTTTCACGAATTCACCGCCGGTATGAATGAGTTGATCAACCAGCGCTTTTGGGAATATTTTGTTGATAGATAACCCCTTTTTTTGACCCTCGTTATGTGTTTCTGATATAACGCTTTCTGGTTAGCCAGCGGTCTCACAGCTCAGGCTACCCTCTATTTGTTGACTCCTCATTCGAATAAAGTATAATTGTACCGTTTAAATTATACAGTATTCTAAGGCCATTGGGCGGAGTGATGGCTTGTGGCTGATCCTACTCTGTATCACCAAATTGCCGAAGCTATTCGCCAGAAAATCATGCAGCAAACCCTCAACCCTGGTGATCGATTGCCATCGGTGCGGGAGATGGCGGTCGAGTGGGCTTGCACCATCGGCACGGTCCAGCGCGCCTACGCCGAGCTGGCCCGCCAGGGCCTGGTCATCAGCCGGCCGGGGCAGGGTACGCATGTGGCCGCGACCATCCCGGCGGCTCAAACTGAGCCGCTGCGACGGGCCGCCCTGGTTCACCGGGCCGAGGCTTTTCTGCTGGAGGTGCTTACGGCCGGTTATACCCCAACCGAAGTGGAGTTGGCTGTGCGGTTGGCCCTGGACCGGTGGCGGGCGTTGAGCCACCAGGTCGCTGAGTGGCCGGAGCAATCGCTACACTTTGTGGGCAGCCACGATCCGGCCCTGGCTTTGATTACGGCTCACTTTGATCAGGTGGCGCCAAATTATGTGCCGTTGCTCGACTTTACCGGCAGCCTGGGTGGGCTGATTGCTTTGGCCGAGGGTGAGGCCGACCTGGCCGGGGTTCATCAGTGGGATGAAGAGAGTGATACTTATAACGTGCCCTTTGTCCGGCGGTTATTACCAGGCCGGCGAGTTGCCCTACTGACCCTGGCCCATCGCCGCCTGGGTTTGATTGTACCCCCGCTTAACCCGGCCGGGCTGGCCGGCCTGGCCGATTTGGTCCGGCCTGGGGTGCGTTTTGTCAACCGCCAGTCGGGTACGGGTACGCGGGTCTGGCTGGATGCCCAACTCCGGCGGTTAGGGCTTACCGCGCAGCGAATCTCCGGCTACGAGTATGTAGTACCGACTCATACCGCCGTGGCCGAGGCCGTGGCTGAGGGGCGGGCTGACGTGGGGTTGGGCATTGAAACGGCGGCCCTGGCTTTTGGTCTGGGTTTTGTACCGCTCACCACCGAGCGATACGATCTGGTCATTCCGGCCGAAGAGTGGCCCCGCTTGCCGATTCAGGCGCTGGCCCACTGGCTGGTTACTGACCAGGCCAAAGAAAATATTATGGCCATGGGAGGGTATGAGATCAAAGAAACCGGAAAAATAGAGTGGTTAAATGGCTAATTCAATTTCAAAATTGGAAAAGGAGCTGTTGAAATTATGAAAATTCTCAAACCATTACTCGTTATCACGGTGTTATCGCTGTTAGCGGTGATGTTGCAACCGCTGGTTTTGGCGGCCCCGGTGGGACAAGAGGTGGTTGCCTGCGAGCAGGAAGTCATCGTCCAGGCCGATGACTGGCTCTCGAAGATTGCCGAAAAGGTGTATGGGGATGTGCTGGCCTATGCGGCTATCGCCGAGGCGACCAACGCTAAAAATAGCGAAGATAACAGCTATGCCCTCATCGAAGATGTCGATGTGATTGAGGTGGGTTGGAAACTGTGTGTGCCCGGCCCTGCCGACGCCGAGGCGCTGCTGGCGCGGCAGCTGGCCGCCCCGGAAGTAGCCGTGTCGCCGGCTGAGCCGACCGGCCAGCAGGTCGGCCGGCTGGTGCTGGCCACGACCACCAGCACCCAGGACTCCGGTCTACTCGATGTCATTCTGCCCGATTTTGAGACTCGCTACGGCGCCGATGTGGAAGTGATTGCCGTGGGCACTGGCCAGGCCATCGAGCTGGGTAAGAACTGCGACGCCGACGTGGTGCTGGTGCATGCCCGCAAGCAGGAAGATGCCTTTGTCGCCGATGGCTTTGGCATTAACCGGCAGGACGTGATGTACAACGACTTTATCATCGTTGGACCGCCCGGTGATCCGGCCGGTATCCGCGGCATGACCGACTCAGCCGCGGCCTTGATTAAAATTGCTGAAAGTCAAAGCCCGTTCATCTCCCGCGGCGACAATTCCGGCACCCACACCAAAGAACAGAGCCTGTGGGAAGCTACCGGACTGACCCTGATCGAGGCCGCCGAGATCGATCCGACCAAACCCTACAAACGACCCGAAGGCGACTGGTACCAGTCCGTGGGACAGGGTATGGGAGCCGTGCTGACCATTGCCAATGAGCAGTTGGCCTACACTCTCAGCGACCGGGCTACCTACCTGGCTCGCAAGCTGGAAGGCACCGACCTGGAGATTTTGGTCGAGGGCGACTCCCGCCTGTTTAATCCCTATGGCGTTATTATGGTCAACCCGGAAAAATGTTCCAACGTCAATGCTGCCGGGGCACAGGCTTTTGTCGATTGGATGACATCGCTGGAGACGCAGACGCTCATCAGCCAGTTTGGCGCAGCCGAATTTGGCCAGCCTCTCTTTGCGCCTAACTCCGAAGCCTGGCGAGCGGCCAAGCAGCAGTAAACAGTAGCCAATAATCAATGTATAATGAAAGAGATTCTTGAAGGCGTTGTTCAAGCCTTTGAACTGATCTTCAGCTTCAATCCCAATCTTTATGAAGTTATTGGGTTGTCGCTGTATGTGGCCGGAGTATCCCTCTTTTTTAGCACTTTGATTGGCATTCCGATTGGCGCATTTCTGGGGCTGGCCCGTTTTCCAGGGCGCCCGTTGTTGATGGCGCTGCTTTACACCGGCATGGGTTTCCCGCCGGTGGTGATAGGTTTGTTTGTTTACCTGATGTTCTCTCGCAGCGGCCCCTTTGGTGAGTTGGGCTGGCTCTTTACCCCCCGGGCCATGAGCGTGGCCCAGATGATTATCTCTTTTCCGCTGGTGGCCGGCTTTACCATGGCTGCGGTGATGGCCGTCAACCCCAACCTCCGCCCGCAACTACGCGCCCTGGGCGCTACCGACTGGCAGGCCACCGTGGCCATTTTGATGGAAGCTCGCATCGGCGTTATTGTGGCAATGGCCGCCGGCTTTGGCGCGGTAATTTCAGAGGTCGGCGCGGTGATGTTGACCGGCGGTAATATTGCCGGTAAGACCCGCACCCTGACCAGCGCCATCATTTTGGAGACCCAGAAAGGCAATTTTGACCTGGCTATCGCCCTGGGTATCATCCTGTTACTCCTGTCCTTTATGGCCAATCTGGTGATGACTCGCCTGCAGGGCCGCGATATCAATCGCTGAGTTTTGATGGCTGCACAACTCATCTACCAACTGGAAAACTTAACCCAAACTTATAACGGCCGGACTGTTTTGCAAGTGGACCAGCTTGAAATTTATGCGGGTGAAATCTTGGCCCTCGTCGGTCCTAGCGGCGCGGGCAAGAGTACATTGCTGCGGCTGCTCAACTTCCTGGAGAAGCCCGCTGGCGGCGCCCTGACTTTTGAGGGCAATTTGCTCAACGGCACAATCCCCCCCCTGGATATGCGCCGCAAAGTTACCACCGTTTTCCAGAGTCCGGTGTTGCTCAATCGTTCGGTGGCCGCCAACGTGGCTTACGGCCTGAAGGTGCGCGGCCAGGGCAAAAAGGTGATCGACCGGGCCGTGGCCGAGGCCTTGAGCCGGGTTGGGCTAGAACAGTTGGCCCAGGCTTCGGCCCGTACCCTCAGCGGCGGCGAGGCCCAGCGGGTTGCCCTGGCCCGGGCCCTGGTGGTCCAGCCCGATGTGCTGCTGATGGACGAACCTACCGCCAATCTTGACCCCTACAATGTCAAACTGATCGAGGAGATTGTGACCACGGTCAACCGGGCGCGAGGCGTCACCGTGGTGCTGGTCACTCACAATGTCTTCCAGGCCAAGCGGCTGGCCCACCGCACCGCCTTTCTACTCGACGGCCGGCTGGTCGAGGTCGCCGACACGCCTACTTTTTTTGAGCGCCCGGCCGACCCTCGTACCGCCGCGTTTGTGCGCGGTGAGATGGTGTATTAGGCTTCGCTGAATTCGCCTTCGACAACGTTCTCGTCGCTGGGGCTGGGCTGGCCGGCGCTGTGGCCGTTACTGCTTGGCTGGGCCTGACTCTGCTGGTAGACCGCCTGGCCAAGCTGGCTCAAGGCTTGCTGTAGCGCTTCGCTGGCGCTAACGATACGACCCTTGTCATCCCCTTCCAGGGCTTTCTTGACATCTTCAACTTTACGTTCAACTTCAGCCTTCAGGCTGGGGTCCGCCTTATCACCCAGGTCGCGCAAGGTTCTCTCGGCCTGGTAAACCAGGTTATCGGCCAGGTTGCGGGCCTCGATCAGAGCCTTGCGCTGGCGGTCGGTCTCGGCATTCCGTTCGGCTTCTTTGACCATCCGCTCGATCTCGCTCTTGCTCAGGTTGGTGCTGGCGGTGATGGTGATCTTCTGCTCTTTGCCGGTGGCCTTATCCTTGGCGTTAACATTCAAGATGCCGTTGGCGTCGATGTCGAAAGTCACCTCGATCTGCGGGATGCCCCGCGGCGCCGGCGGGATGCCTTCCAGCCGGAAACGACCCAGGGTCATATTGTCGCCGGCCATAGGCCGTTCACCCTGCAGCACGTGGATGTCGACCGCAGTCTGGTTG
>CAYZHI010000127.1:0-8857 GCA_964477335.1 uncultured Caldilineaceae bacterium
CCAGTCCGCGGCCCGGTTAAGGGCTTTTGCGGTGGGGGGGGGTACGGTGCTCTTAACGGGCCTGGTTGATATTGCCATTGTGGCCGGACTCAATGGGGAAATTCCAGCCATTTATATCTTTCTCTTCAATCCAATTATTGCCGTGGCTCTGATTGCGCCCATCAGCATCGGCGGCTTGGGGACCGGGTCGCTGTTGTATGTTTATTTTTATGGATTAGTGGGGGTGCCGGCTACCCTGGCCTTTGCCCTGTCGCTGGTCAAACAGGGGATCGTTTACGTTGGCAGTTTGCCGGGCGGGGTATTGTGGCTGCGGCGGCGCGAGCAAGAGCCAAGCCCTGGCCGGAACCGTCTGCTCGAGGGAGATCGAGTGGAAGGCGCTGTAAAATAATCGATTACACCTCTAAAACCATCGGGAAAATCATCGGCCGGCGGCGGGTGCGTTTATACAGGAATTGGGTTAAGTTATCCCGGATTACGGTGGCGGCCGTATCGCGGTGCATTTTGCCGCTTTCCAACAACTCGATGACCCGCTCTTTGGCTTCCTCCAGCAAATCCTCCGAGTCGCGAATATAAACAAAGCCGCGCGAGATAATGTCGGGCCCATCAACCAGTTCCCCGGTTTGTTCATCCAACGCAATCACCACCACCACAAAGCCATCGCGCGAGAGGAGATGGCGGTCGCGCAGCACCACACTGCCCACATCGCCAATGCCCAACCCGTCGACCATCACGTGACCACTGGTAACTCGCTCCGTTAGATGGGCCTCCGTTTCGTTAAATTCGATGGCCTGCCCATTTTCGATAACAAAGATGTTCTCGGCGGGGATGCCCACCTCTTGGCCCAGCCGGCCGTGCAGCACCAGCATGCGGTACTCGCCCTGAATGGGAATGAAATATTTAGGCCGGGTCAACTGCAGCATCCTCTTTTGTTCTTCTTGCGAAGCATGGCCTGATACGTGCACCGGCGCCAGATTTTGGTAGATAACATTAACGCCCAGACGGAAAAGGTTGTTAATAGTGCGATGGACCAACTCCTCATTGCCGGGGATAGCCGTGGCCGACAGGATAGCCGTATCGCCCGGCTTCAAGCTAACCTGCCGGTGCTCCTGGTTGGCCATCCGTACCAGGGCGCTGGTCGGCTCACCCTGAGTGCCGGTGCAAACAATCGCAATCTGTGAGTCGGGATAATCCTCCAGGTCGTCAATGTGAACGATTATGTCTTCAGGCGCAGTCAAATAGCCCAGGTCAAACGCCATTTTGACGTTGTCGACCATACTTCGGCCGACCACGGCCAATTTGCGGTTATATTTCATGGCGATGTTTATAACCTGCTGGACCCGCGAAATATTGGAAGCAAAGGTTGAAACAATAATCCGGCCCCGGGCCTGGCTGAAAATCTGTTCAAAGGTTTCACTAACGATTTGCTCTGAGGGGGTGTGACCGGACCTTTCGGCGTTGGTGCTATCTGATAACAGCGCCAGCACCCCTTCATCCCCATAGGCGCGGAGGCGTTCAAAATCGGGCAACTTGCCGTCGGCCGGGTTAGGGTCAAACTTGTACTCGCCGGTATGGATAACCAGCCCTCGCGGCGTATAGATGGCGTAGCCCACGGCATCGGGAATGGAATGACATACATGAAACGGTTCAACGGTAAAGGCGCCTAACTCGATCACGCTTTTGGTAGTAATGGTATTGATTTCGGTGTGAGCCAACAGCTTGGCTTCTTTGAGTTTGACCTCAATCAAGCCGCGGGTCAGCGGCGTGGCGTAGAGCGGCACCGGCATCTCCGGCAAGATATAAGGCAGTGCGCCAATATGATCCTCGTGGCCGTGCGTCAAGAAAATTGCTTTCAGCAACTCTGGGTTATCCAACAAGTAGGTGATATCCGGGATCACCATATCGATGCCCAGCATATCATTTTCCGGAAACATTAGCCCGCAGTCGATGGCAATGGCCTCATCGCCATACTCTATCAATAGCATGTTTTTGCCGACTTCGCCGAGTCCACCAAGTGGAACGATGCGTAAATTTTCTGTCACCCGGGGCTCCTAGGTTAATGATGAATGGGAATGGTGAATAGTGAATTGTGAATAGTGAATTGTGAATAGTTAACAATTCACTATTAATTAATAATTCACAATTCATAAATTGCTAGTTTAGGCTATTGGCTCAAATTGGTCAAGCGCGGGGCAGCGATTCTTATGACCGGAAATAACCCTCAGGTGACCGGCATTTTCAGAGCGCCGCTCACTTTAGCCGCCTAAAATTGGCGACGTATCCCGTCCCGTAAATTTGTTTGACAGTCTTCCCGATGAAAGCTATTATACTGTCATAATAACATATTGAGGGCGGTAATGGCTATTAGACAAGTAATTTACATTGATGATGAGCGGTTGCGCCAGCAAGCCAAGAAAGTGACGCGTTTTACGCCTCAGCTTAAAAAGCTGGCCCAGGATATGCTGGAAACAATGCGCCATTACGAGGGAGTTGGCCTGGCCGGCCCCCAGATTGGCGTGATGCAGCGCATCTTTGTGGCTGAAATCCCGGCCAGCAGAGGGAATGGCGATAAACCCCATCCCCAAAGCGGCAAAAGTTATGTCTTCATCAATCCTGAAATTGTTAAAACGGCTGAGGAGATGGTTGAAGGTCAGGAAGGTTGCCTGTCGATCCCGGGCTGGCAGGGGCTAGTCGAGCGGCCGGCCGGAGTCGAGATCAAGGCTCAAAATGTCGAAGGCAAGAAATTCAAGTTGAAGGTCGATGATCTGCTGGCCCGTATCTTTCTCCATGAAATCGATCATTTAAACGGAGTTCTCTTTATTGATCGCATTAAAGATCCGGACAAGTTGTGGCAGACTCCACCGGCGGCTGAAGAGGTCGAAGAGACAACCACACCTGCGGCAGTCCAAACGGTGGCCTGACCAACCGCCAGTATGTTTCTGGTCGCGCCTGAGCGTAGTTCTGATCCAGGTTGAGAATTCTGATCTCCGCTAAAACCCTGCGGGTCTGACTCATAGAAATCCCTCTGACAGGAGTTAAAAAATGAATGATGCTGTAGCCCAAGATTTACAGACCAGCGAACTGGAGGCCATTGAAACGCGCGAATGGCTGGAGTCGTTGGCTTATGTTTTGAATTATAGCGGTCCGGAGCGGGTGCGCCATTTACTGCAACAACTCCAGAATTATGCTTACGGCGCCGGAGTTCACCTGCCTTTTTCGGCCAATACTCCTTACATCAATACGATCCCGGTTGAGGAGCAGCCCCGCTTTCCCGGCAACCGGGAACTTGAACGGCGCATCAAAAGTATTATCCGCTGGAACGCCATGGCCATGGTGGTCCGGGCTAATCGTCTGAATGAGGGCATCGGTGGGCACATCTCAACCTATGCCTCGGCTGCGGCTCTGTACGAGGTTGGTTTCAACCATTTCTTCCGGGGTCGCAACGAGCAGCAGGAAGGTGATATGGTTTACTTTCAGGGGCACGCCTCGCCGGGCATCTATGCCCGGGCATTTTTGGAGGGGCGGATCAGTGAGGAGCAACTGCGCAACTTCCGGCGGGAACTTCGGCCTGGCGGCGGCCTGTCTTCTTACCCTCATCCCTGGCTGATGCCTGAGTTCTGGCAGTTCCCCACGGTGTCGATGGGATTGGGGCCGATAATGGCCATTTATCAGGCTCGGTTCAACCATTATTTGGAAGATCGAGGGCTGAAACCGCGCAGCAATGCCAAGGTCTGGGCCTTTTTGGGTGATGGCGAAACGGACGAGCCGGAGACGCTGGGCGCAATCACCCTGGCCGCCCGCGAAAAGCTGGATAACCTGATCTTTGTGGTCAACTGTAATTTGCAGCGATTGGATGGTCCGGTGCGAGGCAACGGCCAGATTATTCAGGAACTGGAGCGAATCTTCCGCGGCGCGGGATGGAATGTCATCAAAGTCGTCTGGGGCAGCGATTGGGATCCTTTATTGGCCAAAGATCACGAGGGACTGCTGGTCAAGCGGATGGAGGGACTGGTCGATGGTCAGGCCCAGCGCTACATTGTGGAAAGCGGGGCCTACCTCCGCCACAATTTCTTTGGGGTGGATAAACGGTTGATGCAGATGGTTGAGCACCTGAGTGATGAGCAGCTTCGCAAGCTGCGGCTGGGCGGCCACGACCCGCAAAAAATCTATGCCGCCTATCAAGCTGCTGTTGAACATAAAGGCTCGCCGACCGTCATTCTGGCCCGCACTATCAAAGGTTATGGCCTGGGCGAAGCCGGTGAGGGCAAAAACATTACCCACCAGCAGAAGAAGCTCAACGAAGAGGAGCTACGCGAGTTCCGCACTCGCTTCAATATTCCTATTTCCGATAAGGATGTGGCCGAAACGCCCTTTTACCGTCCGCCCGAAGATAGCCCTGAAATGGTTTATTTGAAGGAACGCCGCGAGGCTTTGGGCGGTTACCTGCCCAGCCGGGCGGTGGTAGTGCCGCCGTTCAAGACCCCGGCTGAAGAGCTTTTTGAGGAGTTTTATGAAGGCACCAATGGTCGCGAAGTCTCGACCACTATGGTTTTTGTGCGGCTGTTGAGCAAGCTGTTACGCGAGAAAGACATTGGTCAATTGATTGTGCCCATTGTCCCCGACGAAGCTCGAACTTTTGGCATGGAAGCCCTGTTCCGGCAAAGCGGTATTTATGCTCACGCCGGCCAGCTTTACGAACCGGTCGATTCCGACAGCCTGCTCTACTATAAGGAGGCCAAAAATGGGCAAATCCTGGAAGAGGGCATCACCGAGGCCGGTTCGATGTCCTCATTCATCGCTGCCGGGACCGCCTACGCCACCCACGGTATCAATACCATCCCCTTCTTCATCTACTACTCGATGTTTGGTTTCCAGCGTATCGGCGACCTCATCTGGGCGGCCGGCGATATGCGCTGCCGGGGTTTCCTGGTGGGCGCTACCTCCGGCCGGACGACCCTGAATGGCGAGGGTTTGCAGCATCAGGATGGCCATAGCCACGTGCTGGCCTCAACCGTGCCCAACCTGCTCACTTACGATCCCGCCTTTGCCTATGAGCTGGCCGTGATTATTCGCGACGGCATTCGCCGCATGTACGAGGAGCAAGAAAGCATCTTTTATTATCTAACCGTGGGCAACGAGAACTATCCGATGGCCCCTCTGCCAGCTGGCGACCGGGTTAAAGAAGGTATTCTCAAGGGGATGTATAAATTCAAAAAGTCGGAGAAAAAGAAGGCCAAACTGCATGCCCAATTGTTCGGCAGCGGGGCCATCTTGAACGAGGCCCTGAAAGCTCAACAATTCCTTGAAGAACGCTACGACATTGCCGCCGATGTATGGAGTGTGACCAGTTACAAGGAGTTGCGTCGCGATGGGTTGGAGGTTGAACGCTGGAACCTGCTCCATCCCGGCGAAGAACCGCGCCGGCCTTATGTGACCGAATGTCTGGCCGATGAGCCGGGGGTGTTTGTGGCCACGTCGGACTATATGAAAGCGCTGCCCGACTCAATCGCCCGCTGGTCGCCCAAGCCCATCGTATCGCTGGGCACCGACGGTTTTGGCCGGAGCGATACTCGTAAAGCCCTGCGTGACTTTTTTGAGATCGACTATCGTTATGTGGCGCTGGGGGTGCTCACTTCTCTATTAAAAGAGGACAAAATCAAGCTGGATGTGGTCAACGCGGCAATGGAAGAGCTGGAGATCAATCCCGACAAGTTAAACCCGATGACTTCGTAGACGGGGGGCAAGTAGCAGGGGCTTACAAAAATTCACTGATCCAGAGTCGAGAGATTTTAGGAGGAAACGATGGTTAGAAATTTTACCCTGGAGTACTGGCTTGATGAAGATTGGTATGTAGGTAAACTTAAAGAAGTGCCGGGTGTATTCAGCCAGGGGGCGACTCTGGAAGAACTGGAGGAAAACATCCGCGATGCTTATCAATTACTGCGGGAAGAAGAAATTGAAACCTTACCTGCTGGTGTTCAGACCAAAGTCGTAAACTTTTAAAATATCAGGAGCGACCTGTGTCAACTGAATTCAAACTGCCCGAATTGGGTGAAAATATCGAGAGCGGTGAGGTCGTCAACGTATTGGTTGCCGTTGGCGATAAGATCATGCCGGATCAGACCATCCTGGAGCTTGAAACCGACAAGGCCACTGTTGAAGTCCCATCTTCCGTCAGCGGGGTGATCAAAGAGGTTCACGTTCAATCGGGTCAAACCATCAAAGTGGGCCAGTTGGTTCTGACAGTGGAGGGAGAAGCCCCGCAGCCGGAACCGGAGACCACGCCGGCAGCCCAAGAACCTGAAGAACCGGAAGCAAAAAAAGAGCCACCGCACACCAAACCGGCCGAATCTGTCCCGGCTGGCCCATCGGCTAAAGCTGTCATCGAGTTCAAACTGCCCGAGCTGGGCGAAAATATCGAAGCCGGCGACGTGGTGAGAGTCCTGGTTGCAGCCGGCGACCGGGTTGAGGCCAACCAGCCGGTGCTGGAGCTGGAAACCGATAAGGCCACCATTGAAGTGCCGGTTGATGTGGCCGGCCTGGTCAAAGAAGTTCATGTGAGCCAGGGCGACCGGGCCGCCGTGGGCCAGGTGGTGCTGACGTTAGAAACAGTTGGCGCGGCCGAAGCGAGGCCCGTGGCAGCGCCTACAACTGAGCCAGCCCAGAAAATCACTCCGGCCGCGGCTAGGGAATTGCCGGAAGCCGAAGAGTGGCCGGTAGGCCACGCCATCCCATCCGAGTTGGCCCCCCATCCGGCGCGCAGCCGGGTGCCGGCTGCCCCCAATTTGCGCCGGTTGGCCCGCGAAATTGGGGTTGATATCGCTGAAGTTTCAGGCACCGGTCCCGCCGGCCGGATTACCATGGATGATGTCAAAGAAGAAGCTCGCCAGCGTTTGCTGGGCGCCCGGCCGGCTGCGGCCGCGCCGGGAGTTGCTTTTGAGCCATTACCGGACTTTAGCCGGTGGGGCGACATCCATCGCGAGCCGATGAGCAACGTCCGCCGTAAAACCGCCGCGCATCTCAGCCAGGCCTGGGCTACTATTCCCCACGTGACCCAATTTGACCGGGCCGATATCCAGGAGCTGGAGCAGTTGCGCCAGCGTTTTGCCCAAAAAGCTGAAGCCGCCGGCGGTAAGCTGACGATTACCGCCATCCTGGTGAAGGTGGTCGCCGCCGGGCTTAAGGCATTTCCCAAATTCAACGCCAGCGTCGATCTGGCCAATCAGGAAATTATCTACAAAAGTTTCTACCATGTCGGTATCGCAGTTGACACCGACCGGGGCCTGCTCGTTCCGGTTATCCGCGACGTAGACCGCAAAAACATCCTTGAGTTGGCCGCCGAACTAACCGAACTCTCGGAAAAAGCCCGCCAGCGCAAGCTCAGCCTGGAGGAGATGCAGGGCGGCTGCATCTCGATTACCAACCTGGGCGGCATCGGCGGTACGAACTTTACCCCCCTCGTCAACTGGCCGGAAGTGGCGATCTTGGGCGTGGCCCGCAGCCGGGTCGAGCCGGTCTACCGGAACGGTCAATTTGAGCCGCGGCTGATGTTGCCCCTGGCCCTCTCTTATGACCACCGCCTGATCGATGGCGCCGATGGTGCTCGCTTCCTGCGCTGGATTGTTGCGGCCCTGGAAGACCCACTGGCAATGTCGTTGCAGGTGTGGTAGGTTAAGAGCGCAGTTCACCTTCCCGGAAGCCAGTTTAATTCAGCTTCCGGGAAGGTTTTTAATCCCCAAATTTTAGGGTTGACACCAGCCCAATTTTCCCCGAAGATAGTGTTCAAATTCCCTACCCACCACAAGCCGTAAATCACATACGCAAATCGTAAATCGCAAATCGTAAATCGTAAATCGTAAATCGTAAATCGTAAATCCCTATGACCCCTCTCATTCGCATCACTATTGCCTGGCTCATTGGAATTGTGCTGGCTCACTGGCTGGAGTTGCCCTGGCCGGTAGCCGTCCTGGCGGCGCTGCCGGCGATTGGGGCGCTGTTGCTCTATCGTCAGCACCAACGGGTTCGATTGGTCGCCGTCCTGGTGCTGGCCCTCAGCGCCGGCGTCTTCCGCTTGCAATTCTTTCAACCGGCCATTGATCCCACCCAACTGGCTTTTTACAACGACTCGTCCCAACCGGTTACCGTTACTGGCCTGGTGGTCGATGAGCCGGACGTGCGCGATGATTACATCAATCTGCGCTTGCGGGCTGAGTCGATTGATCTCGGCAGTTCGGTTCAGCCTGTTGAGGGTTTGGTGTTGGTGCGGGCCGCGCGCTACCCGGAGCGTTTCTATGGCGACCGGCTGGCGGTAACCGGCCCGTTGGAAACCCCGCCCGTTTTTGAGGATTTCTCGTACAAAGATTATCTGGCCAGGTTTGGCATCCACTCGCTGATCCGGCGGCCTCAAATCGAACTGCTTGCATCTGAGCAAGGCAACCCTTTTTGGACGGCCCTGTTGGCCTTCAAGGGGCGGGCATCCCAAACCATCAACCGTATCCTGGCCGAACCTTACGCCTCATTGCTCAACGGTATTTTGCTGGGCATCGAAACCGGCATTCCTGACCAACTCTACGAACAGTTCAACTTGACCGGGACCTCGCATATTATTGTCATTTCCGGCAGCAATATTTCTCTGATTGCCGGTCTTTTTCTGTTGTTGGGGATCAAAGTAGTGGGCAAGCGGCACGCCCCGCCGCTGGCCATTGCCGGTATCCTGGTCTACACCTTTCTGGTGGGCGCCGACGCCGCCGTCAGCCGGGCCGCGGCAATGGGCATTATCTGGGTATTGGCCATCTGGTCAGGGCGACCGGGATATGCGGTAAATTCCCTGTTTGCTTCAGCCCTGATTCTAACTTTGATC
>CAYZHI010000128.1:0-8793 GCA_964477335.1 uncultured Caldilineaceae bacterium
TTCCGAGGCCGGCCGGGCGTGCTTGCGTGCCCATTGGCGCAGTGCCGTAATGTTGCTTTCCCTCGTTTGTGATAGGGGGATGGTCTCGTTTAAGTTGCGGAACAGATCATCGTCGGTTAGCTCACGATCATTTTCAAAGGCATCGTACAGGGCGTCGATAACCAGTTGCTCAATTTCGGCGCCGCTAAAGCCTTCCGTGGCCACCGCCAACTGGTTCAAATCGAACTCTAACGGGTCTCGACCGCGGCGAGCCAGGTGGATGGCAAAAATTTCCCGGCGTTCCTGCGGCTGGGGCAAATCGACAAAGAAGATCTCATCGAACCGCCCCTTGCGCAGCACCTCGGGCGGAAGGGCGGCAATATCGTTGGCCGTGCCGATGACAAAGACCGGCGATGTTTTTTCCTGCATCCAGGTGAGCAAGCTGCCAAAGACCCGGGCCGAGGTGCCAGCGTCGGACGTGCCGGCGCCGGTGGCCCCGGCCAAGCCCTTTTCAATCTCGTCGAGCCAGAGCACGCAAGGGGCCACGTTCTCGGCCAACCGCAGAGCGGTACGAATGTTCTGCTCGGACGAGCCGACCAATTCACTAAAGACCCGCCCCAGGTCGAGCCGTAACAGCGGCAACTGCCATTGGCTAGCCACGGCTTTGGCCAGCAGGCTCTTACCCGCGCCCTGCACCCCGAGCAACAACAGACCTTTTGGTTCGGGTAAGCCAAAGCGCCGGGCCTTTTCGCTAAAGGCCACGCCCCGTTTGCGCAACCACTGCTTGACCAGATTCAGCCCGCCGACGTTAGCAAAGCCTTCGACCGACTCGTAATATTCCAGGATTTGAGAGCGTCTGATCAATTGCTCCTTTTCGGCAATGATGATGCCCAGGTCCAGCTTGCGTCCCATGACCAGGCTTTTGGCAAAGACATTTTCGGCCTCGATGCAGGTGAGGCCGCGGGCCGCATTCAACACCCGTTCCCGTTCATCTTCGCTCATTTTGAGTTGCACCCCGGCAATCTCCCGGGCCGAACGGACGACCCGCTCCAGGGACAGCTCCAGTTCGTCGAGGGTGGGCAGCGAGTAATCCAACACCGTGATATCTTTCTCCAGGTCGGTCGGGATGCGCAGAATCGGGGAGAGGATGATCAGGGTTTTGCGACTTTCCTTCAACTGGTTGGTGATGTCACGCAAACGACGCATGATGACCGGATGGTCTGGCCCGCCGCGGGCTTCATCCAGGTAGGGATGAAAATCCTTTAAAACAAAAATAGCGGCTTCCTGAGAGCGGGCCATAAAATCGAGGGCGTTGAGCGGGTCGCGGGTCGCTGGATCGACCGTGTTGGCCTGGACCAAATCCAATGGGGTAATGCCATCGGTCAGCGTCCAGCCGTACAACTTCTTGCGCCGGTCGATAGCTACCTGACGCAGCATATCCTCGATCCGTCGCTCTTCCCAGGAGACGATGTAGATGATCGGATATTTGGCCCGGGTCAGGATATTCAGTTCATCGAGACGCTGCAAGGTAGACATTGGCGCGTGGACACTACCTGTAGTGCTGGTAACCCCGGCTAAATTACCATCTCCAGGATCGTCAACATTACATAATAACATTACATAACAATTTGACTATAACATAATTAGGGATAGTTGTCAATGAGCAGCTTATGCAATTGATTATTTGTAGTACCATTCGTGTAGAGAATTGAGCTATCAATTGTTACCAGCGGAAGGTTCGCCAGCTTGGATAAGTTGTGCTATAATGATAGTTTGTGCTTTGTTTCTGGCAGGCAAAGCCAGACATCCTGAATGTTAGAAAGGCCAATAAAAATGGAAGAATTGCACAACCGACTTACCGATATGGATCAACGTATCGGTTCAAACATGGTGCGTCTTTGACGTCGCCGGTAAGGCCAGGGAAGTCGAAGCATTAGAGAAAGAAAGCGGCGAGGCCAATTTTTGGCACGACCAGCTCGAGGCGCAGGCTAAAATGCGCCGACTATCTGAATTGCGCGATACGGTCACAACCTGGCAGGAGCTTGACCGTCGGGTCAAGGAAACGTTGGCTCTGGTTGAAATGTCTACAGCCGAAGACGACGACTCCTTGTTAACCGAACTGAGTAGCGAGGTCAACTCCCTGGAAGAAATGCTCAACAAGCTGGAATTCCGGTTGATTTTGTCCGGTGAGCATGATAAAGACTCGGCCCTCCTCTCGATTCACGCCGGCGCCGGCGGCACCGAAAGCCAGGATTGGACGGCCATGTTGTTGCGGATGTATCTGCGCTGGGCCGAGGACAATGGGTACGAGACGATAATTGTCGACCAGACAGAAGGTGAAGAGGCTGGGTTGAAGAGTGTGACCGTGGAAATTGGCGGCGATTATGCCTACGGTTACCTGAAAGCAGAGCGGGGCGTTCACCGGCTGGTCAGAATCTCGCCTTTCGACGCCAGTAGCCGCCGCCATACCTCGTTTGCCCTGGTTGAAGTGGTGCCCGATATTGACACCGATATCGAGATCGAGATCAACCCCGATGATTTGGAGATCGATGTCTTCAAGTCCGGGGGGGCCGGGGGACAGCATGTCCAAAAGAACTCCACGGCGGTGCGGATCAAGCACCTGCCCACCGGTGTCATTGTGAGCTGTCAAAACGAGCGTAGCCAACTGCAAAACAAGGAAACGGCCATGCGCATCTTGCGAGGACGGCTGTATGACTTGGAATTGAAAAAACAGGAGGCAGAACAGGCCAGGCTAAAAGGGCAGCATATCGAGGCCGGCTGGGGAAACCAGATCAGGTCCTATGTGTTACATCCCTACAAGATGGTCAAAGATCACCGCACCGACTACGAAGTCGGCAATGCCGAGGCGGTGCTCAACGGCCGCCTGGATGGCTTTATTGCAGCCTATCTGCGCTATACGATTGGCCAAAACTAAGCCAAATGGAATTTGACAAAAGTGAGTCCGGGCGATATAATTATTGCGTATAAAGTGAGCTCACAGCGCCGATTGCTCCTCTAATTTATACCCACACCCATACAGTCTACGATAGATAGCGCCATTCAGCCGTGGCGTGTTTTTTGCTGTCATGTTAAAGAAAGAGAATTGGGTCAGGCTGTTTTTATGTCTCGCGAGCAGGATGAAGCCATTTTGACCAGATTTGAAGAGTCGCTGCTGTTGGCGGCTATGGCGCCCGCCACAGTTGTAAACTACCTGGCCGACCTGCGGGCTTTCTTGCGCTGGGGCAGAACCGAACTGGGTGATAATTTCTCGCTACTCCAGGTTACTCAGCTTCATATCCGGCGTTACCGTAACCATCTGGCTCAAGAACTGGAGCGGACGGCCTCCACCGTCAATCGACATTTGATGGCCTTGCGAAAATTTTGCGTCTTTGCTCAGCAAACCGGCGATATGTCCTTTGATCCGACGGCGGGAGTATCCCTGGTTCAGAATGACCGGCAGGTGGCTTCACGGGCCTTGACCGGCCCTGAAATCGACCGGCTGATCCAGGCGGCCCACCATGGGGCGCGGGCCAGTTTGGTGCGGCGTGACCTGGCCATTTTGCAGCTTCTCCTCCATACCGGTATCCGTATTGGCGAGTTGGTCGATTTGCAGAAGGATGACGTGATTTTTGACCACCCCGGTGTGCGGTTGCGGGTATGTGGGGCCAGCCAGCCCGAAACCGAGGCCCGCTATCTGCCGCTGAATAACCAGGTCTACAAAACATTGAACGAATATTTGTTGATCCGTCCACAAGCGACTGCCAGTGACCACCTGTTCTTGGGGCAAGATGGCCGGCCCATTTCCAACCGGACCGTTCAGCGAATTGTCACTAGTTGCGCCCGGGCAGCCGGCCTGACCGGCGTATCGGCCCAATCACTGCGGCGAACTTTCGCCTTGCACCTGCTGGCCGAAACAGATGACCTGGAGCTGGTGTCGGTTCGCCTGGGCCATCAAAACAGAATCATTACCGAACAATATCTGTCTGTACATCAAAATAGTACGCAGGCATTAACCCAATAATTGAGTAGGACCGTATTAGTTTGATTGAGGAGGATTACCTTGGAAGTAAAAGATTTCCGCGCGTTGAGGGTTAGTTTAGCTTCACCGGATGAGATCCGGAGTTGGTCTTACGGCGAGGTGACCAAACCGGAAACCATCAATTATCGGCGCTTGCGCCCCGAGAAAGATGGTCTTTTCTGCGAAGCTATCTTTGGCCCGACCAAGGATTGGCAGTGTTACTGCGGTAAGTACAAACAGGTCCGTTATAAAGGGATTGTGTGTGAAAAGTGCGGCGTGCTGGTGACCCGTTCTTCGGTGCGTCGTGAACGGATGGGCCACATCGAGTTGGCCGCGCCGGTGGCCCACATCTGGTATACCCGGCGGGTGCCCTCTTACCTGGGACTTTTGCTGGACATCTCCCGCCGCAATCTGGACCGGGTGCTCTATTTTGCGCACTATATTATCACCCGGGTAGACGAACAGGCCCGAGCCCGGGCTATCAAGCGGTTGGAGGACGAAGTTCACCGCGAAGAAAAACGGTTAGAAGAATTGCGCCAGGAACAGACTGATGCTATTCGCGGCCAGAGTGACGAGCAGATCAATAGATTGCGGGACGAAGAGCAGCGCTTGCTCGATGAAGCCAATGAGCGTCGGGACAAACTGATTGAAGAAGTGATGAAAGACGCCCAGCGGACCCAAAAACTGCTGGAAGATAAGTCTGGGCTGCTGTTGCGAGAGCCGCTTCTCTTTGGCAGCAGTGGTGAAGTAGTGGTGGCTGCCGGTGAAATCCCTGATCGAACCCATCTGCAGGCTTTGAACAATCTGGTTGAAGCTCACTTGAATGAAATCAAGGCCGAGATTGATGAAGAAGTCGGTCGGGAGCAGGCCCGGATTAATGCCGAGATCGACCGGCTTCGCCACCTGACCGAGCAGGAGGTCGAGGCGCAATTGGGCAATGTTACCAGTGAGGTGGGTCAGCTCAGAGACCGGGTGCAGTTGCAGATTCAAGAATTGATGAGCATCCAGTCGATGCAGTTTCTAAATGAGGCTGAATACCGCGATCTGACTGATCGTTGGGGCAATGTGTTCAGCGCTGGCATGGGCGCTGAAGCTTTGTACGAGATTTGCCTCCATCTGGACCTGGACAAATTGGCCAAGGAATTGCGCCTGCAGGTACGGAGCACTCGCTCCAAACAGCTCAAGAAAAAAGCCATCAAGCGGCTGCGGGTGGTGGAAAGCCTGCGCAAAAGCGGCAATCGCCCCGAGTGGATGATCTTGACAGTCCTGCCGGTCATCCCGCCCGATCTGCGGCCGATGGTCCAGCTCGATGGCGGTCGCTTTGCCACTTCTGACCTGAACGACCTGTACCGGCGGGTCATCAATCGCAATAACCGGCTCAAGCGTCTGCTCGACCTGGGCGCGCCGGATGTGATTGTGCGCAATGAGAAGCGTATGTTGCAAGAGGCGGTTGATTCGCTGATTGACAACAGCCGGCGGGGCAAGGCCGTTTCCTCGCGGGGGCGCCGCCAGCTCAAGAGCCTGAGCGATATGTTGAAGGGTAAACAGGGCCGCTTCCGCCGTAACCTGCTGGGTAAACGGGTCGATTACTCCGGTCGCTCCGTGATTGTGACCGGTCCGACACTGGAACTGCATCAGTGTGGCCTGCCCAAGACTATGGCCCTGGAACTGTTCCGCCCCTTTGTCATCCAGAAGTTGGTGGAATACAACTACGCTAACAACGTCAAAGGGGCCAAGCGCATTGTGGAGCAGCGGCGGCCCGAGGTGTGGGAGGTACTGGAGGAAGTCATCCATACCCGGCCCATCCTGCTCAACCGGGCGCCGACGTTGCACCGGCTGGGTATCCAGGCCTTTGAACCGATTCTAGTTGAGGGCAACGCCATCCAGATTCATCCGCTGGTGTGCGCCGCTTTCAATGCCGACTTTGACGGCGACCAGATGGCGGTCCACATTCCGCTGTCGCAAAAAGCGGTCGAAGAGGCGCGCAACTTGATGTTGTCAACCAAGAACTTGCTGCTGCCCTCTAACGGGGAACCGGTGGTTTCGCCGACCAAAGATATGGTGCTGGGCATCTACTACCTGACAATGGAAGATGAAGGTAAAAAGGGCGAAGGCAAAATTTTTACCGATGTCGACGAAGTGGCTCTGGCCTATTCCCTGGGTAAAGTTGACCTGCACGCCAAGATCAAGTTACTCAATTACACCCAATCGACCAAGGTGACCAAACCAATCGAGACGACGGTCGGCCGGGTCTTGTTCAACCAAATTCTGCCCGAAGAACTGCGCTTTGTTAACACTGTGCTGGATAAAGGCGCCCTGAAAGATCTGGTGGGCCTATGCTACTCGAAGGTCGGCATCGATGTCACCGTGAAATTGGTCGATGATATCAAGAATCTCGGTTTTAGATATGCCACCCGCTCTGGTTTGACCATCTCGGTATCTGATATCACGGTTCCGGCTGAAAAGAAAGAAATTTTAAGCCGGGTAACCGAACAGGTGGCCAAGGCTGAGCAGCAGTACCGGCGTGGCCTTATCACTGACGATGAACGATACGTAAAGACCGTACAACTGTGGACCGATGCGACCGATGAAGTGACCGAAGCCGTGCGCAAGGCCATTGATCCGGCCAGCCCCATCAAGGTGATGGCCGACTCGGGCGCGACCAAAGGTGGTTTCCAACCGATCCGCCAGTTGGCCGGTATGCGCGGTCTGATGGCCGACCCAAGTGGTCGCATTATTGCCTTGCCGATCCGCTCCAATTTCCGGGAAGGGTTGACCGCGCTGGAATACTTCATCTCGACCCACGGCGCCCGCAAAGGTCTGGCCGATACCGCTCTACGCACCGCCGACGCCGGGTATCTCACCCGCCGTTTGGTCGATGTGGCGCAAGAGGTTATCATCAATACCGATGATTGCGGTACTACTACCGGTTTGGTGATAACTCAGGCCGAAAGCGCCGCGATGGGCGAAACTCTGCGGGAACGGGTAGTCGGACGCGCCGCCCTCAAGAACATTGTCGATCCGGCGAGCGGTGAAGTGCTGGTTGAAGCCGGTCAGATTATTGATCAGAGTCTCTTCAACTTGATTGAACAGGCCGGTCTGGACAAAGTCGAAGTTCGGTCGCCGTTGCACTGCCAGCTTGAGCACGGCATCTGCAGCTTGTGCTACGGCAACGACCTGGGCCGCGGTGGTCTGGCCGAAGTGGGCGCAGCCGTTGGTATCATTGCGGCCCAGTCCATTGGTGAACCGGGTACCCAGTTGACCCTGCGCACCTTCCACACCGGCGGGGTGGCCGGCGTAGAGGATATCACCCACGGTCTGCCCCGGGTGCAGGAGTTGTTTGAAGCCCGTAATCCCAAAGGCGAGGCGATCATCTCCGACCTGGATGGCCGGGTTGAGCTGATTGTCCGTGAAGATGGCAGTCGAGTACTCAAGGTCATCTCGTCTGAGATGCGCCAGGACGAGTATGAAGTGCCCGGCAACTGGGCCATTCTGGTTGAAGACGGCGACGAGATTCCGGCCAAGACCAAGATTGCTAAACGGGGCGACCAGGCCATTGTCGCCGAGAATAGCGGCCGGGTGCAGCGAGACGATCACAAAATCATCGTGCGTTGGGAACATACCCAGGCCGAAGAGTACGAGATCGAGTCGGCGGCCCGGTTGCGAGTTAGCGATGGCGATATGGTGACGGTAGGCCAGCAGCTCACGGAAGGCTCGCTGAATCCCAACCGCATCTTGCGGGTGATGGGCCGTGAGGCTGCCCAGCTTTATCTGCTTAAGGAGGTTCAAAAGGTTTATCGCTCCCAGGGTGTGCCAATCAATGATAAGCACATCGAGGTTATTGTGCGCCAGATGACCAATAAGGTTCGCATTGTGACCAGCGGCGACAGCGAGTATCTGCCCGGGGAGTTGCTGGACCTGCAAAAGTTCCAGATGATGAACGAGTCTCTGATGGCGGCGGGTAAGCGGCCAGCTTCCGGGCGTCCCATCTTGTTGGGCATCACCAAGGCGGCGCTCAATACCGAGAGCTTCCTGTCGGCTTCTTCCTTCCAGCATACGATCAATGTGTTGGCCCAGGCGGCCATCGAGGGTAAACGGGATGAGTTGTTTGGCCTGAAAGAAAACGTGATCCTGGGCAAACTGATCCCGGCCGGAACCGGCTATCTGCACTATCGAACCAGGGAGGATGAAGCCGAAGATGGTGGCGAAATCGAAGGTAGAACCCAGCAGCCCGGCGATGGTCAGGAAGAGATTGAACTTGAAGATATCTTTGGGATAGATGATAATGGCCTGGGCGAGGAAGACGCCATCTCTGATGAATACCTGTATTCGGATTAACGATCTGGACAGCGACGAATGTGCGGTTGTTGAATTGTCACCTTGCCCCCAATTGGGTCAAAAACCTGGTTAGCTTACCAATCAGCCTGCATTTGTCTAGAATCTCTAAACCGAAAGGGGGTGAGACTAATAATGAGTGTCGAGCTTAAATCCGGCGAGTCTCAAGACTCTTTGCTGAAGCGATTTCGAAAAGAGGTCATCAAAACTCGCGTTTTGAGCACCTATCGGAAGAAGCGCTGGTTTGTCTCAAAGAGCGAACAACGCCGTCTGGCCAAGCAGCGTGCCATTCGCAAAGCGCGACGGAAGATGATCCGCCGTCAACCTACCCGGTAGGTGTTCAGTTTCATGGTTTGCCAAGAGGGCGTAATATGCGCCCTCTTTTGTTTTTTCAGTGCTTTGGGGTGCGTCCAAAATTTTTTGGAAAGCACAGGGGGGAATTGGGGGGGGGGGGGCCCCAC
>CAYZHI010000129.1:0-8789 GCA_964477335.1 uncultured Caldilineaceae bacterium
ACAATATTTTGGCCTTGGTCATCAAATCTGGCACGGCAATCAGGAAGACAATGGCCGTGTATTTGACCATGGCAATGGCTTCGTTGGACCAGGCCGGTAGGGCCAGGCGCAGCGCTTGCGGCAGGATAATGTAGCGAATGGCTTTGAGTTGGGTCATGCCGATGGCCCGAGCCGCTACCATTTGACCGCTGCCAATCGCCTGAATCGCCCCCCGAAAATATTCAGCCTGGTAAGCGCCGCTGTTCAGGCCAAGCGTCACATAGGCGGCGGCAAAGCGAGACAGGGTCAGGCCAACATCGGGTAGCCCGTAGTAGACCACAAATAGCTGCACCAACAAAGGAGTACCCCGGAACAGCTCGATATAAATTACGGCCAGGCCACGCAGCCATTTGCCTCCGTATACCCGCGCCAGCGCCGCCGGCAGCCCCACCACCACCCCCAGCGCCAGGGCGACCAGGGTAAGCTGAATGGTAATAATGGTACCCTCCACCATGTCGGGGCCCACCCGTTCCAGAAAAATCATCAGCTTAGCCAGATCCATAGGTTATCCCTGCCTTGTGTTCGTATTGCGGCAATTATTCGGGGGTAGCTTCGGCATCTTTACCGTACAACTCGGTAATCTTTCCCAGAAATTCACGGGTACGGTTGTGTTTGGGTTGGTAGAAAAGCTGCTTGGGCGGACCGTCTTCTACAATAACGCCGTGTTCCATAAAAATAATCCGGTCCGACACTTCGCGGGCAAAGCCCATCTCATGGGTAACGACCAGCATGGTCATGCCTTCGCGGGCCAGCTTTTGCATCACCGTCAGCACCTCGCCGATCAGTTCCGGATCCAGGGCCGAGGTTGGCTCATCGAAGAGCATCACGTGCGGGTCCATGCCCAGGGCGCGGGCAATGGCGACCCGCTGCTTTTGCCCGCCGGATAGTTGGGCCGGGTACAGATCGGCTTTGTCCGACAGGCCGACTCGTTCCAACTCCCATCTGGCCTTTTCGTCAGCTTCCTTCTTGTTCAGCCCCATCACTTTGGTCAAGCCGATGGTCACATTGCCCAGGGCCGTCAGGTGGTTGAAGAGGTTGAAATCCTGAAAAACCATACCGATGCGCTGGCGAATCTTATTGATGTCGGTGTGGGGAGCGGTGATTTCCTGCTCTTCCAGCCAGATGCGGCCTTTATCCGGCCTGGTCAGCAGATTGATACAGCGGAGCATCGTGCTTTTGCCGGTCCCACTGGGACCGATGATGACCACCACTTCCTGCTCCTGCACGTCAAAAGAGATACCTTTGATGACTTCGCTGTCGCCATAGGTTTTATGTAAATCTTCGACTCTAACAATGGGTCGGTCGGCCATGGGTTACTCCCTCACATTTGCAGCCGGTAGCGGCGTTCCACGGCGTCCAGGCTGCGGTTGGTCAAGAAGGTTAGGGCAAAGTAGATCAAGGCGGCCGCAGCAAAGGCAATAAACGGTTCGTGAGTGCGGGCGCTGACATATTGGGCCCGCCGTAATATCTCCGGCACGCCCAAAACATAAACCAGCGACGAATCTTTCAGCACAATCGCCGCTTCGTTCGACCAGGGGGGAATGGCCAGCCGGAAGGCTTGCGGCAAAATTACAAAAAGGATGGCCTTCAACCGGGACATACCGATGGCCCGGGCCGCCATCATCTGGCCAGGGGGCACGGCCATAATGGCCCCGCGGAAAATTTCTGACTGGTAGGCGCTGCTGGCAATACCCAGGGCCAGCGCGCCGGCCAGAAATGGCGTCAGGTTGATAAATTGGGCAATCACAAAAAAGAGAATGAACAGGACCACGATTACCGGTACACCACGGATTATTATGCTGTAGATGGCGGCAAAGCCGGCCAGCAGCGGCCCGCCGTAGACACGCAGCAAGCCGAGGAGAGTCCCCAAGACAAAACCTGTAGTCAAGGCAATGGCGGTTACCCCCAGGGTAACACCGACCCCTTGCAACAAGTAGTAGATTAGTAGACCAAAGTTTTGCAGTTGCTCCATGTTGCTGATGGCGCAAAATCGGCGCTTAGTCAATGAATTTCCCGGACTTGAAGCCGGGGTTTGGGGTCCACAGATACACGCAGATGCACACAGATGGATTCAGATGAAAAAATCTGGGCAAATCTGGGTGCTTTGCAGTTTGTGGGCCTTGACTTTGACTCTAGCTCATCCAGGTTATACCAGACGCATTTTAAAATTTCCGAAGTTGACGCACGCTTCGCGTATGTGTCAGCGGACGGCATGGGGATGCCGTCCTACGGAAATTTCAGCGTGCCCTTAGTATAAGATAGCCTGACCGAAAAATTAGAGGGTGCAGGGGGGTATTTGATTACGCCCCTGCACTTGATTGGACGTTTATTCGAGTTCGGCCGGAACCGGGATTTCCCACTTGGCTAACAGCTCTTTGACAAAACCTTCTTCGTGCAATTGGGTGATGACCTCATCCAAAGCTACTTTGAAGCCAAGTTCCCCATCCGGGATGGCGATGGATTGGCCGCCCTGCACGGTTTCGCGGGTGGTCAGAGCAACTTTCACGCCCATCGTTTCGGCCAGTTCGCGGGCCGGGTCGGCATTGATGAAGAGAACGTCGATGCGACCGGCTTCCAGGTCCAGAGCGCCCTGCTCGGTCCGCTCGTAGCGGAACAGTTGATCTTCAGTCATCAAGCCCGGTTCGACTAGATTTTTCAAAACCCAGGCTTCGTGGGTGGTGCCGGTTTGGACGCCAACCATATAGGGGGCGATATCGGCTGCCTGCTCGATGACAATATCAGAATCGGCCGCCACCAGGAACGAGTCAAAGATGTAGTTGTAGGGGACTGAGAAATCGACCGCTTCGTCACGTTCCGGGGTATACTGGATGGCGGCGATGGCCGCGTCGATTTTGCCTTCCTGCACGCTGGCGATCAGCACATCAAAGGCCATATCCTTGATTTCAACGTTGAGGCCCATGCGGCTGCCGATCTCGCGGATCAGGTCCATATCAAAGCCGATGAAGTTGCCGGCTTCGTCCACGGCTTCAAAGGGCGGATAGTCGGCCGAGGTGCCGACAATCAGGGTGCCGCGCTCTTCGATGGTGGCCAGGTAGCCTTTTTCAGGCGCTGCGGTGGGCGCCGGGATCCAGATGACCCAGCCCGGCTCGATCAAGTCCGGGTTTTCAATCACCGTGAATTTGGGATCACTGGCGGCCATTTCGTTGGTGGCTTCAACAATGGCATCGTAGGCGAGTACGTTGCCCAGGTATTTATCGGCCAGTTTTGAAAGCCAGTCATCTTTTTGGATGGTATACTCTTGCCCGGCCGGCTCATCGCCTTCTTGGGCCAACGCCATTGCCGGAACCAAAGCCAGCAGTAGGCTGATTAACAACACCACATTGACGAATTTCTTGAACATTTCTTTCACTCCTCTTGAGTAATTTTTGAATTGATCGGGTCTAACCAAACGTGCTTAAACTTCTAGACTCTTTTTCTCCGCTACACTACCTCCTTCTATTCGGCCTGTTTGGGCTTAACGGACCACGCAATACATATTACGAAACGTGTGGCGTGACTCGCGTTCCATTTGTTTTAGCGGCCATCATTTATTGCCCTAGCCCGCTCTTACTCTACCTCAGCCGCACAGCGAAAACCGATGTCGTCGTTAGCCGCCTCGGGTGAAGTGCTGGAACGATTGGTGGCCAATACCTGATCTGGCTCATCGAACCAGCCGCCGCCGCGCAGCACCCTGAACTTCTCCCCGTAGAATTCATCCGGCACGTCATTACCCGGGTAGGGTTGGTACCAGTCGGCCGTCCACTCCCAGACGTTGCCCGCCAGGTCGAACACGCCGTAGGGGCTGGCTCCGGCCGCAAAAGTACCGACCGGAGTGGTGCCGCGAAAGCCAGCGGCCTTCACATTGGCGTTGTCGGAATTCCAATCATTGCCCCAGGGGTAAAGCAGGCTTTCCGGGCCGCGAGCTGCTTTTTCCCATTCGGCTTCGGTGGGCAGACGACGCCCGGCCCAGTCGCAGTAGGCAACGGCGTCATTCCAACTCACTTTGACTACCGGGTGATTATCTTTACCCCCGGCAAAAGCTTGCCAACTTGTGCTGCCGCCCTGTTCGGCCCCGGTCACATAGCCGGTCTCTTCGACAAAGGCGGCAAACTGAGCGTTGGTCACTTCAAAAATCTCGATCATGTAAACGGGCAGATCGACTTCGTGGGCCGGACTTTCGTCGTTGGGGCCGCCGTCTCGCCCCATCGTGAATGGCCCAGCCGGTATCTCGACCAGCTCGGTGAGCGGCTTGGTTGGGGCCGCTGCTTCAGTCTCTGCCGGCGCCGGGCTGGGGCTGGGACGCGGTGTGGGCGTGGGCGGCAAAGGTTTTGGCGTTGGAGTAACCGTGGCCGGAATCGGGGTAGGCACTGCCGTAGCCCCCAGCAGCACCGCGGTGGGGTTACCCTGGGCTAAATCTGACGGTGACGTGGTTTCACTTGCGCCTGCGGATAGATCTGCGGGAAGGGGTGCGCGTTCTTCAACGCCGCAACCGCCTACCACCAGCCCCAGGCTGATGATGACCAACCAGATAAATTGATGCTGTTTCACGTTAATTTCTTCTCCCCTCAATACGGCCTGAACGCCGGACTAATTTTAGGGTTAATGCCGGTGTAACTGCCGTGTCCAATTAAATTTTGTGCGAGTTATCCCAGGCTTACGTCACTAAAGCCAGCGCGGCTGGTCCCACAGGGCCAGGGTTTGGCCCAACCCCAACGCTCTGGCCTGTTGATAAATTCGTTCAGCCACGACCAGATCTTCGCAAGCCAGGCCAAAGGATAAGAAATGGACGCGGTCGGTGGGCCTTACCCGCCCTGGAGTTTGACCCAGCATGATCTCACGCAGATTGACGATATCCTGCTCCTGCACCCGGCCGGCCCGGACCAGCTGGGCCAGCATCGCCGGCTGGTAATGTTTGAATTGCTCCCATTCGTCGACCACCAGCAGCTCCGCTTCAACCAGGGCCTGCTCTTCGAACTCATTCTTGCCCATCGCGGCGACAAAACAACCCGGTTGCAGCCACCCGGCCTGGATAAATGGCGTGCGGGTCGTCGTCATTGTGGCGATGACATCCGCCCCCCGGATGGCCTGTTCGACACTCTCGACCACCTGAAGCTGCCAGCGCTTCCCAAACTCGTTGGCCAGCGCCTCGGCCTTGACTGCATTGAGATCATATAGCCTGAATTCGCTCAGCGTGGGCAGGGCCAGTCCGATGGCCTCCAGCGCAGTCCGGCCGATGACCCCGGCGCCAATAAACGCCGCTACGGTCGCGTCTGGGCGGGCCAGATACTTGGCGGCCACCCCGGCCGCTGCGCCGGTACGGATGGCGGTGATCAAAGTGCCGTCCATCATTGCTACCGGTAAAGCTCGTTCCAGATCATGCAGGATGAGCAGGTCTATCCCGTAAGGCAGATCGCCTCGCCGGGCATTATCCAGCGACTCTGCCGCCCACTTGATCCCGGCCCGGTTAATCTCCCCACCCAGATACGCCGGCATCGAGACGGTCAAATAGCGCCGGTGCCCTGTGTGCGGATCGGGAAACTCGAGTACGGTCTTATTGGGTTGAACCACTTCATTTCGACCGTGCATCAGAAAAGCCAACTCGACATCCCGCAGCGCCAACTCCATATCGAGAACGCCGGCGGCGATAACCTCTTCTTGGGTCAGGAATAGAAATTCTGGTTTAGTCACGGTAACCGTATCACTTTATTGGCCGAGTTCATTGAGATTTGTGTAGGGGTCAGAATGATATTGAACAATTGGAGTCGAGGCTTTAGCCGGTAATTCAGCCCTGCAACCGGCTGAAGCCTCGACTCCAGTGGCATAAATTTTTCCCCGGTGTTCAAAAAGTTATTGACCCTTACAGTTCATTGAGATTTGTCTGAATCTTCGCAAGTATACAATTTTCCAACCATCTGTCAATTGTGATAAAGCTGCCCTTCTTTGGCTGTAGTTGCCGGGTAGTGGTACAATGTGCGCTTGATTAAAGGGACGCCTGCGGCAAGGATAGACTCAAATCCAAAAGCTGAAATCGATCATCACCAACAAGAGAGATTGGCTACCCTGGTTGGGGGGGCTACTGGTAATTGCCTTGCTAGCGGCGCTCTGGCTGCCGCTGTCAAGGATAGGAGCCAATCCGGCCGCCGTGCGGGGCTGGATTGAGCAGTTGGGGCCGCTAGCGCCGCTGGCCTTTTTTCTGCTCAACGTAATCCAGATTGTGGTGGCGCCAATACCCGGCTATCCAGTTCAGGTGATGGGGGGCGTCCTCTTTGGTTTTGGGCTGGGTTCCATTATCACTGTGGCCGGCTTAACCGTGGGCGGTCTGCTGGCGGCCTGGTTAGGGCGTCGTTTGGGGCGACCCTGGCTGGAAAAACGGCTGGGGGCGGATACGTTAGAGCAGTGGGGGCAAGCAGCTCACATCGACTCATTTTGGACCTGGTGGCTTGTCTTGCTTATCCCGCTGGGCGACATTCCCTACTTCATCGCCGGTCTGAGCCGCATCCGTTTAAGTGTGTTGGGCCTGGCTATTCTAACCAGCCGCGGGCCATTTACGGTTCTAATCGTCTGGTTGGGCGACAGTGTGATCGGACTGCCGTTGACCTGGATTGCGGTCAGCATCGCCGTAGTGGTATTGGTGATTATCATCGGCTTTAGCCAGGCCGGGCGGCTTGAGCGGTGGGGCCGCAGTTACGTTATCCGTCAGGCTGAGCAGAAAAGTAATCATTCAAAATAAAATACAATTTTGCTTCAAAAAAGCCTTGACCTGCTCAAGGCTTTGTGATATTCTTCCTTTTATCTTATGTTGGGAGGCTTTTCCGGTGCGCCGAGAACGAGTTTCGGATGACATTTACGTTTTTACCAGTGACCTATATGCCCAAGTTACTGCCTCAGCAGTCGTTACCAGGGAAGGCATCGTGGTTATCGACACGCTCCCTTTTCCACTTGAAACCGTGGAGATGATCGACTATCTCAATAGCCTGGGAAACGGCCCGATCAAATATCTGGTCGATACCCATTGGCATGGCGACCACACCAACGGCAACTATTTGTTTGACGAAAGCGTTGAATTGGTGTGCCACAAGCGTTGCCAACTGGCTATGCAGGAATTGAGTCCCGCCGCCCTGGCTGAGTCGCAAGAAACGACGCCGTTGCTCGAGGACGTTGAACTGCGTATTCCTGATGTGGTCTTTGAGAATGGTGAACTGGTGTTGCATGTTGGCAACAAGTCAATCGAGCTGGCGCTTACACCCGGCCACACCGACGACTCGATTGTGGCTTACGTGCGTGAAGATAAGGTGCTCATCGCGGCCGATACGGTTATGCCGGTGCCCTATTTTGTCTGGGGCAACCGTCACGACTTTAAGGAATCGCTCAAGTTGTTGCAGGGTTACAATCTGGAGAGTATCGTCCAGGGGCATGGCGAGGTGCTGCTGCGGGGGGAGATCCCTCGAGCTCTTGAGTCAAGCATCGAATATTTGGATATGCTGGAAAAACGGGTCCAGGAAGTGATTGACAAAGGTAAAGGTAAGCAGACTCTGGATAAGCTGACCATCGAGCGGTGCGGCAAGAGCAGGATACCTCTCAACGGTCTGGTGCAAGATTTGCATCGAGCCAATGCTTATTTCCTCTATGATGAACTGGTGGGGAGGCAAGAGTAGTAAAGTAGCAGGTTGCAAGTCACAGGTTGCAGGTCACGATTTGTATACCTGCTGCCTCTAACATACAACTTGCGGCCTGCCGCCTGTTATTCACTGACCCGCTCGATTCTTGCCCCTAACTCCAACAATTTGCCCTCGATGTTTTCGTAACCCCGGTCGATCTGGGCGATATTGCGGATGATCGTCGTCCCTTCGGCGCACAGCGCCGCCAGCAGAATGGCGATGCCGGCCCGAATGTCCGGGCTGGAGATGCCCTGCCGCTCGCCGCGCAGCATACTTGGCCCCTGCACCAAAGCCCGGTGCGGATCGCACAGCACAATTCTGGCCCCCATACTGATCAGCCGGTCGACAAAATAGAGCCGGCTTTCATACATCTTCTCGTGGAACAGAACCGTGCCGGTGGCCTGGGTAGCGGCCACCAGAGTCACGCTCATCATGTCGGCCGGAAAGCCGGGCCAGGGTGCATCATCGATTTTGGGAATGGCATTGCCAATATCGGGCATCACCACCATCAGTTGGTTGCCCGGCAGATACAAATCATTGCCCCGAATTTCCGGGACAATGCCCAGCCGATTGTAGACCATCAGGGTCATCCGCAGATGTTCCGGCGCGGCGTTCTTGATTAGAATGTCCCCTTCGGTCACAGCCGACAGGGCGATGAAACTGCCGACCTCCAGGTAATCCGGACCGATGGTAAACTCGGTGCCGGTCAGCGAGTCGACCCCGTGAATGGTCAGAGTATTGGAACCGATGCCCTGGATGTTGGCGCCCATCTGGTTCAACATCAGGCCCAGCTCCTGCACATGCGGCTCCGAAGCGGCGTTACGGATAACGGTGGTTCCTTCGGCCTGCACCGCGGCCAGGATGGCATTCTCCGTGGCGGTAACGCTGGCCTCATCGAGCAGGATATCCCGGCCGCGCAAGCGCGCCGCGGTTAAGCTCAACTGGTCGCTGTATTCAAATTTGGCCCCCAGCGCTTGTAGGGCCATCACGTGGGTGTCAACCCGCCGCCGGCCAATCTGGTCGCCGCCCGGCTGGCCCAGCCTGACCTCACCTTCCCGCGCCAAGAGCGGCCCCATCAGCACCAGGGCGCCG
>CAYZHI010000130.1:0-8746 GCA_964477335.1 uncultured Caldilineaceae bacterium
CTACCGATTGAGCTACCGAGGATTATTCTTGGTTTCAGCGGTCAATTATAAACAATAGTTTCGGTTCGTCAAATTAGCTCAGATAATCTCGTAACTTGCGGCTGCGAATTGGGTGACGTAATTTACGCAAGGCTTTGGCTTCGATCTGGCGGATCCGTTCCCGGGTTACGCCAAATTTGGCCCCCACTTCTTCCAGGGTACGCCCCTGGCCATCCGATAGGCCAAAACGCATCTCTAAAACTTTGCGCTCCCGTTCGCTCAAGGACTCCAGAATCTCGTTCAACTGCTCTTTGAGCAGTTGCTTTGAGGCGGCGTCAACCGGTCCCAGCACCGACTCATCTTCGATGAAATCACCCAGATAGCTATTCTCTTCAGAGCCAATCGGCGTTTCCAGCGACATCGGCTCTTGCGATATGCGGATGATCCGACGAACCTTACTGGCTGCCCGTCGCCAGCGCCGGTCCAGAGCCGGGTCGATAGGCCCGCCATTTTCTGTGGTCACACGAATCGCTTCGATATCTTCCTGGGGCAGTAACCCCATTTCCAGGGCGATCTCTTTTGAGGTTGGTTCCCGGCCATATTCTTGCAGCAACCGGCGCTGAATGCGGACCAGCCGGTTAATGGTCTCGACCATATGAACCGGAATCCGAATGACTCGAGCCTGGTCGGCAATGGCCCGGCTAATTGCCTGCCGAATCCACCAGGTCGCATAGGTGGAAAATTTGTAACCCCGGCGATGGTCGAATTTTTCCACGGCCCGCAGCAGACCAATATTGCCCTCCTGGATCAGGTCGAGGAAGTTCATACCTCGCCCAATATAGCGTTTGGCCACACTCACCACCAGCCGCAGGTTGGCTTCAGCCAGATAACGCTTGGCCAGCTTTCCGTCGATTTCCTGCCTTTTGAATTTGAGCTTCTCTTCATCCAGGAGCGCTCCATTCTTAGCCAACTTCTTGTTGGCCACTACTCCTCGCTGGATACGCTTGGCCAAACGAACTTCATCCTCGGCCGTCAACAAACTCACTTGGCCGATTTCACGCAGATACATCCGCACCGGGTCATTGGTCAGATCTGTGGTGCTCAGGTCAAAGACGGTTTCGAGGGGATCTTCTTCCTCCAGCTCTTCCTCAACTTCGCGTAGGGCCGCGTCATCCGGTTCGTCAACATCGGCCAGCGACTCGGTATCACTCTCTTCGTCTTCCAACACCTCGATGCCATGTTCAAGCAGTTGGGCAATGAGCGCTTCTGTAGCCTCAAGGTCCACGCCCCCATCGGGCAACACTGCAATGATATCGCTTTGGGTTAAGACCTTATCCTGCTTACCCTTCTCTAGCAAAATTTCTAACGGGGTCGCCTCGTGGTTGGTCGGCGCAACGTCACCCTGTGTTTTCAAGTTTTTCGAACTGACTCGTTTTTTAGTCACTCGCTTATTCGCCATTCCTATCATCTCCGCATAATCTCCTTTGGCCATAAAGAGTGGTTCAAGGGGGCTGAAGGTTGCCAAGTGCCACAGCCAAAATTGATCACATCTGAGATACTAAGCCGCTTGTCCAAAATGATTCGCTTCTGCTCGACGCTTACCCATTAATGATAATGAATCTCTGGTATCATGCAACATTTTTCGCTGCCGGCTGAATTCCCGAATCGTCTCCCGATAACGACGAGAGGCTTCCAAATCTTCATGCTCTTCTGCTTCAAGCAAAAGAAACTTCAGTTCAGCCAGTTGATCGTTAACCGTTTGTAAACGCAGACGCAATACCGCCACGGTCAAGTCGTGATTAACGTCTTCCGCCGCCGGTAAAGGACGGCGGTGCCATTGGCTGGCCAATAAGGCCAGCCGCCGTTCGAGCACCTCGTCGACCAGCTCAATCAATATCTCTATTTTAGGCATTTCCAGCGCAGTCCACAACTGGAGAGCCTTAAATATGTCGCGATTGTCGCCTCGCCTGAAATCATTGGCGCTTAAAGCCAGCAGGCCCTCTCCTTCCAACACCTCATTGGCCGCAGCCAGAGCGGTCGGGTTAGCCAGGATCAGTGATAGGCAATACTCCTCCAGACCGGCGTCAATCGCCGCCGTTATTTTGGGCGGCAGCGGCATCTCGCTTTGTGGTTCAGTCGCCGGTTCCGGCGGCGGCGTCCGGCGGCGACCGGTTGCCACGGCACGAGGTGGTTTCCCTTTTAACTCTGCCAATAATAACCGCTCGTCAAGGCTGATCTTGCGCGCTAACTGCTGTACCCGAACCGCCTTTTCGACATCGTCGTTGATCTCCCGGTAGACCGGGATCAACTCGTGGACGACATAAGCTTTGCCCTGCGGGGTGGTTAAGTCGGCCTGACCCAGGATTAAGTTTTCATAATAATCCAGGCTGGGCACAGCCCGATCGATCAGCGCCTGCCACACTTCCAGCCCCTGCCTGAGAATATCGTCCGGGTCCTGGCCGGCCGGCAGCGGAGCGATGTAAATTTCCTGGCCAATGTGCCCTTCCAACTCGATACCGCGTGAGGTTGAGGTGGCCCGGTATAGCCGAGGCAAACTCTGCCGGGCGACGCTTAGACTGCGCACCGTGGCGGCGTTACCGGCGGTATCGGCGTCGAGCGCCAGTACAATCCGGTTGGCCAACGGCGCAATCAGTTTTAACTGCTGCTCGGTTAGCGCCGTGCCCATTTGGGCCACCACATTCTTGGCCCCACGCTGATAGGCCTGAATTACATCCATATACCCTTCAACAATCACCACCGCCTCGGCCTGGCGAATTTGTTGGCGAGCCAGGTCCAGGCCGTACAGGGTGGCGCTCTTGTCAAAGAGAAGCGTTTGAGGCGAGTTGAGATATTTGGGCAGTTGCTCGGCCGCCAGCGCTCTGGCCCCAAAACCAACTACCCGGGCGCGGCTATCCCGGATTGGGATGATCAGCCGGTTCCTGAAACGGTCGTAGCCGGGCTGGCCGTCTCGCTCCACCAGCAGACCGGCCGCCAGCAAATCCTCAGGGCGATATCCCCGCTCCAAAAAATGAGTTTTTAACCCCTGCCATTCATCCAGGGCATAGCCCAACTGAAAGGTAGCAATCGTCTCGGGCAAAATTTCGCGGCCAGCCAGATAGCTCCTGGCGCCGGCGGCGGCAACCGAACTGGTGAGCAGATGATGAAAGTAAGCGGCTGCGGCGGCATTGATCTCCAGTAGCTTCTCTCGCTGCTCATCCTGTTGGGCCGCCTGCGGGCTGGGCGGCTCTAGATTGAGGCCGGCCCGTTTAGCCAGCACCTCCAGGGCTTCTTTAAAGCTGAAGCCCTCACGCTTCATCACAAAGCTAAAGATGTCGCCGCCGTCGGCGCATGCGCCAAAACAACGCCAGGTTTGTGTTTCAGGAAAAACTACAAATGAGGGGGTACGCGTGTTGGTATGAAAGGGACAATATCCGGTATAGTTGCGGCCCGATTTCTTAAGGGCGACGGTATCAGATATTACGTCAATAATATCCAGCCGAGCCTTAATTTCGTCGGTTACATTCATACCGCTGAGGCCCTCCCTCCCTTGTACGCCCTAGATCCAATTCTTGACCGCAGTAAAGGCATCCCGATGCCTTTACAGACGGCATCCTGATGCCGTCCTGCGTAAATTTGGATCTACTGATACTGCGTTAACCGCGTTAACTGCGTTAACAATCAGTTAAGTTATTATACTCATGAAAAAAGGGTTTGCCAAACCTTTGACAAAATCGACCTTTTTTGGCGTTCACTTGGGCTTGCCCATTCCCCACCACCGTGCTATACTCTCCGACTGGAAATTTTTCATCACTATATCTATTAAACACGCTCTCTGACAAACGGGTCGTGCCTGAAAAAAAGGGTTCCCGAATGGTTGAAGGGAGCGGACGAAAAAAACGGAGGAAAATTTAATATGAGTAACCATACCAACCATGTTGTCCCCATGAAAGCCCTGCTGGAAGCAGGCGTCCATTTTGGACATCGCACCCGTCGTTGGAATCCCAAGATGAAGCCTTATATCTTCACCGAACGGAATGGGATTCACATCATTGATCTCCAACAGACCATAGTTTATCTTAATCAAGCCTATGAACTGATCAAAGAAACGGTCGCCGCCGGGGGCACGGTTCTGTTCATTGGTACCAAACGGCAGGCCCAGGAAACTGTTGTGGAAGAGGCAACCCGCTGTAGTATGCCGTACGTTGAACAACGCTGGTTAGGCGGCACCTTGACCAACTGGCGGACCATCCGGCAACGGATCGACTACCTGCAAGAGATTGAAAAACAGTTCGAACGGGGCGAGTATGCCTTTTTACCCAAGAAAGAAGCGCTGCTACGTGAACGCGAGGTGGTGCGCCTTAACCGCCGGTTGGGTGGCTTGAAAGAGATGCGGCGCTTGCCTAACTTGCTCTTTATTGTCGATGTGCGCCGCGACGATCTGGCCGTTAAAGAAGCCAACGTTCTGGGTATCCCCATCATCGCCATGGTTGATACTAACTGTGACCCTGACCCTATTGATTATGTTATCCCCAGCAATGACGATGCCATCCGGGCCATTAAGTTGATCGTCTCCACAATGGCTAACGCCGTCCTGGAAGGTCAGGCCATTCGCAGCACCCTCCAGGCCGAGGAAGAGGAAGCTGAGACGATGGAAGGTGAAGAGGCGTTGGAACGCTATCTTGGCCCCAGCACCCTGGCCAAAATTCAGGCTGCAGCCGAAGCCGAATTAGTTGATGAGGATGAGGAAGAAGATTACGAAGAGGAAGAAGAGATCGAGTACGAAGAAGAAGAGGAAAGCGGCGACGAGGATTAGTCTCAAGCTAATTCAGACACCAGGCTATTTGACCTTATTGGCAGCCCACTATTCCAACATTACGTAAAAATTGGGCAAATCAAAAAATCTTGAAGATAGATCGGGAGGAACTGTGTCAATCACAACGGAAGACATCAAACTGCTCCGGGAGTCGACCGGGGCAGGTGTGTTAGATTGCAAGAAAGCTTTACAAGAGACAAATGGCGATATGGATGCAGCCATTGAATATCTCCGCAAAAAAGGGCTGGCGGCGGCGGCCAAGAAAGCCAGTCGCGAAGCCAAGGAAGGCGAGGTCAGCGCCCGAGTTAGCGATAATCGCAGAGTCGGGGTCATGGTCAAAGTCAACTGCGAAACCGATTTTGTGGCGCGCACGGATGAGTTCAGGAATTTTGTGGCTACTCTGGTGCAGCAAATGCTGGAGCAGCCCAATTTGCAAACCGTCGAGGCCCTGTTAACCGCCCCCTATCGTGGCGATAGTGGCAAGACGGTGAGCCAACAGTTAACCGAACTGATTGCCAAGTTGGGCGAAAATATGCTCGTACGCCAGGCAGTTCGCTTTGACCTGGCCGGCGACGGCATGATTGACAACTATGTCCATATGGAGGGACGGGTTGGGGTTCTGGTTGAAGTTGGCGGCAGTGAGCCTGGCAACCCAAAATTTGCCGAGTTCGTACACGATCTGGCGCTGCAAATTGCCGCGGCTGCTCCCCGCTACGTTGCGCCTCAGGATGTGCCGGCAGAGGTTGTTGAGGCTGAAAAAGCGATTTACCGGGCTCAACTGGCTGAAGACAAGAAACCAGATAATATCAAAGAGCGCATTGTTGAAGGCAAACTGAACAAATGGTATGCCGAGGTAACTCTGCTCAATCAAGAATTTGTAAAAGACACTGATTTAACCATTGCCCAGCTCCGGGATAGATATAGTAAAGAACTGGGGGCAGACCTCACCATCCGACGTTTTGCCCGTTATGAACTGGGTGGGTAAGAGAATGACGAGAGCCGGAACTACAAATGAGTTCCGGCTTTTCAATCTAACAAGCTGAAATGTGGAGAATTCAATGGCTTCACCAAAATATCATCGGGTTCTGATCAAATTGGGTGGTGAATCACTAGCCGGCGAGAAAAATTTTGGCATCAACCCCGATGCAGCCGACTCCCTGGCTGACAAAATAAAGGAAATTTTTGACCTGGGCGTTGAAATAGCAATTGTTATTGGCGCGGGCAACTTGTGGCGAGGCAAAGATGGGCTTGACCACGGTATGGAACGAGCTACAGCCGACCATATGGGGATGCTGGCCACCGTCATGAATTCTCTGGCCCTGGCCGACGCCCTGGGCCGTAAAGGGATTGTGACCCGGGTGCAAACAGCCATTGAAATGAAAGCCGTGGCTGAACCGTATATCCGGGGTCGGGCCATCCGCCATCTGGAAAAGGGCCGCGTGGTGATTTTAGGGGCCGGCACCGGCAACCCCTACTTTACCACCGATACAGCCGCAGCCTTACGGGCGATGGAAATTGACGCGGAACTGTTGATCAAAGCCACTAAAGTCGATGGTGTTTACGAAACTGATCCCAAGGCCGATCCCAAGGCCAAACGTTTTGAAACCATCAGCTACATTGATGCGCTCAATCTGAGACTCAAGGTTCTGGACGGCACTGCCTTGACTCTGTGCATGGAAAACCAAATGCCGATTGTGGTGCTGGACCTATGGCAACCCGATAGTCTCAAAAACACCATTTTGGGCCAAAATATGGGCACTTTAATCAGCTATTAGCTAAAAGTTAACCGGTGACAGGTGGCAGGTCGATTTGGCCAGAGTTTAAGTCACTGTACTGGTTGCCTGCTGCCGCCAGACCAACGGAGGTAACTGATGATCGATGATGTGTTAGCCGAAGCCAGGCAAAGTATGGACAAAGCCATTCACGCCCTAAATAGTGACTTGGCGGCCTTAAGAACTGGTCGAGCCTCAACTGCGTTGGTAGACAAATTATTGGTAGAATATTATGGCAGCCCTACCCCTTTGAAAGAGCTGGCGCTAATCAGTATCCCCGAACCCCAATTGATAGCCATCAAGCCTTATGATCCCGGCGCGATGAAAAATATCGAACGAGCTATTCTACAGTCGGATCTGGGACTTACCCCCAACAACGACGGCAAAATCATTCGCCTGCAGATCCCCACGCTAACCGAAGAGCGACGCCGTGACTTAACCAAACAAGCCTCGCGGCGAGTTGAGGAGGCCAAGGTGGCCGTACGAAATCTGCGTCGCTCCGCCCTGGACGACCTGCGCGCCTTTGAAAAAGAAAAACTGATTACCGAAGATGACCTTTTTTTGGGCAAGGATCAGATCCAGGAACTGACCGATGAATATATCAAGAAAATTGATGATATCGGCGCAGCCAAAGAAAAGGAGATTCTCGAAATCTAGCTAACTCAATCACCTGATCACTGCCTCGATACAATTGGTAAGAGCCTTTCACATAGAGTTATTGCATCGGTAGAAAATTCTCCGCCCGGATCAAGTGCAATAACTCTATTCATTACCATTGGCAACAGATTGCTGTGGCTCATACGACAACTCAGAAGAGTCTTTGAATCCGTATATCTAGATGCTACAAAGGGGTCAGCCGGACCTTTACCCTTTCCATTGAACAAGTGCGGAACCGGCTTTGGTAATGTTGGCGGCTATGGTATCATGTTAAACATCAACTAAAGAGGAAAACTGTGCCAGCTACAAAATTTGAATCGTTGCAGAAAGCCATTAATGTCCGCAAGGATAAGGTTTACGCCTACCTGATGCGGCCTGAATACGCCGACCTGTTCGAGCCGGCCCACATCAAATCCGCCGTCCTCAGCTATCTACAGGGGGGCGGCAAATCGCTGCGAGCCGTGGTGTTGCTGTTAAGCTGTGGAGCCGTTGGCGGTAACGAAGAAGTAGCTATCCCGGCGGCCGCCGGGGTGGAAGTTTACCACACTTACACCCTGGTTCACGATGATATCATTGACCGGGATGATCGACGCCGGAGTAAGCCAACCATTCACACCGAGTACACCCACATGGCTGTGCGCGAACTGGGCTATGATCCGGCCGAGGCGGCTCACTATGGCCTGACCATTGCTCTTTTAACCGGCGACATTCAACAGTCCTGGTCTACCCTCCTGTTTGCCGAGGTTGCTCAAAAATATGAAGTTGACGCCAGGCTGATCTTGAACTTGCTCAGCGAGTTGACGGGCCGGTTATCACCGGCGCTGATTGCCGGTGAAACGTTGGACGTCCAATATTCCAAGCAATCGGTTGAAACGATTACCGAAGCGTTAATCCTGGATATGCTCTGGAAAAAAACCGGCGCCCTGTACGAATTTGCCGGTCGGGCCGGCGCAGCCATCGGCCTGGGAGATGCTACCCTCACCGATTCTCTGATCACCGATATCGCTAATTTTTGCAGCCGGTGTGGTACGGCTTTTCAACTCCAGGATGACATTTTGGGTATTGTGGGTGATGAAGTCCAACTGGGCAAACCGGTTGGTTCCGACCTGCGCGAAGGTAAAAACACGCTCATCATTTTGAAGGCATTTCAGGAAGCGAACGCCGCCCAAAAAGAGCGGCTGAAAGCAGTACTGGGCAATCCGAACGCTGCTGAAAAAGATATCAAACAGGTCACCGGCCTGCTCCACGACCTTGGCGGTATCAGCTACACCCAAGCATTGGCCCGGCAATATGTTCAGCAGGCAATCCCCTGTTTGGACCGGTTGCCGCCATCCAACTATAAGGATTTATTGGTCCAGTGGGCAGAATATTTGATCGAACGAGAGTTTTGATGGAAGGCTATGATTAATCCACCAAATGACCAAACCGAAACAAGCACCAAATACCCCCCCCTGGCCAACCCACCCTACCACGTCGGCGTGATTATGGACGGCAATGGCCGTTGGGCCAAAGAACGAGGCAAGAA
>CAYZHI010000131.1:0-1207 GCA_964477335.1 uncultured Caldilineaceae bacterium
ATCAGTGAACAGTAATCAGTGAACAGTAATCAGTAATCAGTAATCAGTAATCAGTGAAAAGTGAACAGTCTAACTGACAACTGATAACTCAAAATTCAAAACTCAAAACTCATTTCCCCAGTCGCGTCTGGTAGGCCGCCTTTTTCTCCGCCGACTCATAGGCCCCAAAAACCAGTTCCAGGCTGCGCAGATTGTCCTCGCCGCTGGTTTCCGGGGTGCGGCCGGTGCGCAGGCAGTCGACCCAATGGCGCTGGATTTGCAGGGCGCTGTCTTGCATCACGTGCCAGGGCCGGTTGGTCCAGGGGTGGTCAGGCTCGGGCAGGGTGCGGACCTCCATCACGCCTGGCCGGGTCAGGTGCAGGCGGTAATCCGCGCCCAGCTCGATAACGCCATCCGGCCCCTCGATGGTCACAAAAGTTTGCGGAAAGGTCTGGTGTTCCGTCGGGGTCGAGAAGCTCAGATCGACGATGCAGGTGGTTGGTCCCATCACCAGCATAATCGTGGCGACATCTTCCCCTTTGATATTTGGGTTGAGCCGGGCGGTCTGGCAGAACAGCGCCTGGGCCTCGCCAAACAGAAAACGAGCCACGTCGAGCTGGTGAATGCCGGACTCGATGATGACGAAGCGGGGCGTCTCGCGCAGCCAGGCCTGCCCGGCAAAGGGATCAAAGTCGGAGCGGAAGCTGACCCGGCCAAAGAAAGGCTGGCCAACGACGCCGGCATCCAGCAGCCGCTTCAACTCCCGGATAGGCGATTGCCAGCGCCAGTTTTCGTGCACCATAAATGTGACGCCGGCCTGGCGACAGGCCGCGACGATTGCCTGGGCATCCTCCATCGACCAGGCCAGCGGTTTCTGGCAGATCACGTTCAGACCGCGGCCGGCGGCCAGCTCCACCAGCGGCCGGTGGCTTGGCGGCGTGGTTATAATGTCCACAAAATCGAGCGATTCCTGCGCCAGCATCGCTTCGGCGTCGCTGTAGACGCCGGGCGCGCCAAACTGCCGGGCTGTTTGCCCGGCTTTGGCCGGATCGATATCGCACACCGCCGCTAATTCGACCTCCGGCATCTCTTGCCAGGCGTGCAGTTGAGTCTGCGCCCAGAAGCCGCAGCCGATCACTCCAAAGCGAAGCGGTTTAGTAGCGCTGTTAGTCATACAATTTTCTCCTCGGTGTCTGAGGACTCCCACCCCACCCCCACCCCCGCCCCC
>CAYZHI010000131.1:1217-8745 GCA_964477335.1 uncultured Caldilineaceae bacterium
TTTGGGGGGCGGGGCCAGGGGAGTGGGTCAATTTACCACGGCCAACCGGCGCATCTCGGCCACCTCTTGGGCCATATCGGCTACCCGATAGATGCCGCCGCCCATAGCGATGGCGGTCGCGCCGGCCGCCGTAAGTTCTGGGAGGTGCTGCCGTTTGACTCCACCGGCCACCTGGATATCGACCGTGGCGCCGGCGGCTTCAACCATAGCCCGCACCGCCCGCAGCCGCGGCAGCACCAACGGGTCGAACGACGCGCCGCGCACACCCTCGCCGGTCACCCGTGATAGCAGCAGCACCGCGTCGACCCGGCTGATGAGCGGCTCGAGGGCGGCGATAGGCGTGCCCAAAGTAACGGCCAACCCGGCCTTGACCTGTTGTTCGCGAACAAAAAAAATGGTTTCGTACGGCAGCGGCGCGCTTTCCAGGTGAAACAGGATCAGGTCCGCGCCCGCGTCCACCAGATGGGGGATGAAACGCCGCGGCTCATTGACCCCCAGGTGGACCTCAAACGGCAGTTTGCTCAGAGGGCGCAGCGCCGCAATCGTCCGGGGCGGAAAGCCCAGGTCCGAGACAAAGTAGCCGTCGAACACATCCAGGTGGATGAAATCCAGCCCGGCCGCTTCCAGCCGGGCGACCTCGTCGGCCAGCCGGCCGTGGTCGCCGTTGAACAGGGCCGCGCCCAGCCTTAAACCGTTGCCGCCGTGGTCGGCCATTTCAATCCTCCGGCTCGATGGCAATGGCCCGCACCGGGCAGGCGTCGAGGCCAATAACCGGCCAGGCCAGGGCAATCAGAAAAACGCGCTGTTTCTTGAGTTCGACCAGGTTGGTCAGGCACTCCAGCACCGGCACGCCGGCGTGAGTCAGCAGGCGATGATCGGGATGGTGGCTCACCCCGCGCACTTCAAAGCCGGAGCTGTCGGTGCCCAGGCAGTTGATCTGGCGATCCTCGACCAGCCAGCGCATCGCTTCTTCGGTAATGTAGGGCCGGTCGTGGGAGGCGGGGGTGCGGTACTGGGTATGGCGGCCGGTCATCGTCAGCACCCGGTCGCCGATCTGGATATCCCCGGCGGCCTGCATTTCCGCCAGGCTAATCGGCTCATTGACCTGCTTGTGCCGGAAATCCAGCACGATGGCCGGCCCCATCAATTTGTCGATGGGCAGGCTGGCGGTGTCGCCGCCATCGGTTAGAAAATGGAGCGGCGCTTCTACGTGAGTGCCCACGTGCGACCACATATAAACCACCGACATGATGTCGCCTTCCGGTCCCTGTCGTTTGCCCCGCTGGGCTACTTCCAGGGTGTATTGCTCTTTGTAAGGTTGCAGGGTGTGGCTTAAATCCACAATTCTGCCTTTGGGGATGCTGATGCTGTTATTCATAATTGTTTCCTTTCTATGTTGAACTGAAAATTAAGTGGAAGTTGTGGCCCAAGTTTCAGCAGATTCCTGGCGGATGCCGGGAGTACCGGTGTTGACGATATAGCTTGACCCACCGGCCACCTCGATGGCGGCGGCCACGGCCGGCTGTTGCTCCGGCTCGGCCACGGCAATGATGATCCCGCCGCCGCCGGCCCCGGAGATTTTGGCTCCCAGCGCGCCGGCGCCGATGGCGGCTTCGATGAGCTGCTCATTTTCCGGGGCCGAGGTGCCAATTTTATCCTGGATGAGCTGATGCAGGTTGAAGAGATGCCCTAAGGTCACCAAGTCATTCTTTTCCAGGGCGACGAGGATTTGCCGCACTAGGTAGCCCATATCCCGAAAAAGGTGCATTTTGGGTGGATGACTCTCTAGATATTTCCGCACAATCGTGTTCAGCTTGGCCGTGCTGCGGTCCTTAACATAGGTGACGCCGATGACCAGGGGCAGCGAGGTTGAGATAGGCAGCAGTTGGGCGCCATCGGCCACCGTGTACTGGATCAATCCGCCCAGGGTGATGGCGCTGCTATCGAGGCTGGAGGCAATGCCGCCGTGAGCGATGATGTCCCCCTGCCAGGCTACCCAGATGACTTCATCGGGCTGTGGCTCATGCCCGGCCATTTTGAAGGCGGCCAGGGCCATCGAAGTCGAGGCGGCCGCGCCAGAACCCAGCCCGGAACTGACCGGCACCGCTGAGCGCCACTCGATATCCAGCCCTGGCCCGCCGACTTTGCTCACCACGTGCGCCAGCACATAGCGGGTGGGGGCAAAAAAATCTCTGGCCCGTTCCCTGATTTCGTCCAGTTTTTTGGCTTCACGCAGCGCGTCGATATCGGTCTTAAATGCAAATAGCTGCTCCTGGCTACACTCTTCAAATTGCTCGCCAGAACGAAAGCTATAACTCCGATCAGCCCGGTTCGTCACCCGGCAGACAGTGCGCATATCAACTGTGGTTGCCAGCGCCGGCTGCTGTCGATTCACCCCGTGATCACCGCAGAGAATAATTTTGGCCGGAGCAGAGGTGACAATTGTCGTCATAGTCGCCACTCCTTAAGCATCTATCCGGGCCACGGCGTAAGGCCGTAGCTGCAATTGCAGCTTTCCAGCCAGGTTGGGCTGGGGATTGCCCTCTTGGTGTCGAAATTCCTCCGGCGCCTGCATTGCCGCAATCACGTTGGTCTCGTCCAGCAGGCGGACTCTGACCTGAGCGGGCAAATTGGCGACGGTGACGTGTTGCACCTCGGCGCTCAGGTTGGCCAGGATCAGCCGGGTGCGACCGTCTTTACGCAAGGCCAGGCCCTCCACCTGGAGCGGGTGGCTCGACTGGGTCGGCAGCACCTCACCGCCGGCAAAGTCGCCGATATCGGCCAGGACGTGGTAGAGGGGAAAGACCGCGCCGGGCAGCGATTGAAACTTATCCGGCAGGGGCGAACCGGTTGCGGTTTCCATCACCCCGCGCCAGCCGGTGGTCTCGTAATAGGTCAGGCTGTGGACGTCGCTTTCGGCCAGATATTTGAGGCTGCCGGCCGTCCAGCCGGCCCCAAACAGCGACATCTGGCGCGCATCGACCTGTGGCGGGAGTTCCCCCGGCGGCGGTTCCGGCTCCGGGCCGGTGGCGTTGGGGTTGAAGCGCATCTTGAGCGTTACCGGCGTGACTGCCAGGGGCAGGTCGCCGCAGAACTGGCGGGCGCTCTCGACCGTGGCGGCCTGAGCGGCCAGGGTTTCCACCAGCGACAGGTTGTCGAAGGCGTGGACCTGGGGGTTGAGCGAGTAGCAGACCAGATCGAGCAGCTCAACCGGCGGACGGGCTCGATTCAGTTCGGTGAAGAAAACGTTGGTGCCGGCGCCAATTTTGGCCGCCGGATCGTAGCCGGCCAGGTAGGGGCGGGCCAGCTTGAGCCATTTTTCGCCGGTTGATTTTTCGGCCCGGTGGAAAATCAGCCAGGCCCACACTGGCGTCTTGATTTCGGCCAGCAGGTCAACCAACTGCTTGAGTTCGGTCTCGGCCTGGTCAGAGAGGAACAGGGCTACTTCCAACTTAATACCCAGTGAATTGGCCTCTGTGGTCGCCTGCCGCAACCTGTCCGGGTAATCCGGCTCCCCCAGCGGCAGGTCAACGCGCAAGTGGGATAGGTTGAGCGCCCGCAAGCGGCTCAGCTCCTGCTTGCTGAGCGGCCGGCCGTGGCTGGCCACTCCCAGACCGAGGCGGGGTAAGGGCCGGGTGGGGGCAGCGCCGACCGAAAAGGTCAAACCGGTCGCAGTTGTTTCAGTTATGGCCGGAATTTGTCCCTTGAGAGAGAGGGTGACGGCCTGGTGAATTTCGGTCCCGGCCTGGACCTCCACCGGAAAGGGCAGGCGCAAGGGAGTGCAGTAAGTTTTGTAGGAGGCGTCGGTCCAGTTGCGCTGATCCTCCATCTCGAAAATGTCACCTTCAAAACGAATCTCGGCCGACAAACCAGGCAGCACCGGATAGGTCATAGCCCGCATTTCCTCAAAGGGATGCACCGGTTTGACCGTACCGTCGATGACCAGTTGGGGGGCAATGTATTGGGGGAAGGGGGTCTCGTCAACCGTACCGTCGACGTGGTCGATCCGGCACAGCCGGCCGGCGCAATCGACCGGATGGAGCACGCAAAAGCCGATCCGGTTACGCCGGAAAGTGGAGCGGGCCTGGCCGTCCATCCGGAAGGTGATGGCGCCCCGGCTGTCGCCGGTGATGGTACCGTGCCAGAAGAAGTCAATATCGCCCTGCTGATTGGTTACGTCGTAGTTGATGCGGAAAGAGTCGGCGGCGAGATCTATTTGTACGTTAGAGAGGCGCGGCGTGACTGTGCCCCAGTTGTGATCCCTGATGGCCACATAGACTCGCCGTAGAATTTCCTGATCGCCCAGGCGAATGTAACGGAGGTCGCCGGCCTCGTAAACCAGCGACAGGGGGCCGGCGCGCAGAGCTAGCTGCGCCGGCAGCGGTTCCTCCTGACCATAATAAAGAACGTTTTTGGATAGCTTCATTGCTTGTCCCTTTCTGGGATGTTGAGTCAGGCGATGGAATAAGGGTTGACGAAAGGAGGTGATGATGCTAACAAGACAGATAAATTTTTCACGCTGTGGTCATACCTCATACCAATATTACTACCATTTGAACGCTTTGTCAAGATTTTACGGTTTGGTAAATGGCTCCGATCAAGCTATAACATCGTGGTAATTTATCTAAATCACCCTCGTTGGAAAACTAGGGCGTGTTGACATTTCGGATTTTATGTCATTTCAACGAGCGCAGCGAGGAGAAATCCCTAAAACGGTGTCTTGCAAGCAACTTCCTCGGGGATTTCTCGCTCCCGCGTAGCGTGTCGCTCGAAATGACATGTACCAGGATGATATTGGCAAATGTCAACAGAACTTGGTGTGCAACCTTATGGCCGAATGGGAAATTATTGTCGATAGTGACACCTTACCGGAGTCTCAACTCGAGCCCCCTCGTCGCTCTCGGGCGTGGCAGCGGTGGCAATTGATCATCGTGGCCCTTATGGCCCTGCTGATGCTGGCGACGGTGGCCATCTACCGGCAGCGCCAGGAGCGCCGCAGCGCTATGCAGGCGGATTTGCACACTGTCATCGTTAACGAAGAGTCGGTTCGCTTCTTTGGCCAGGCCGGCCAGGCGGCTGAGTGGTTTGTCCCAACCGCCCCGGTCGAGTGGCAGCAAGCCTACCGCCAGACGTTCACCACTACGGCCGGCCAATCGCCCCCGGCCGAAATCGAGATAACTGCGGTCGATTTTGATGGCCGGTGCGCCGTGGTCATGGCGACGCTGGACGGGAGTGAACAGCTCAGAAGCTATTGCCTGGATAACCAACAGTGGCGGCGAGTGCCTGTGGCCGTCGAGCTGTGGGGAGACAATCCGGCTGAACTCGACCTGCCGGGCGGCCTCCGGCTCAAATATTGGCCGCGCGATCAGGCTTTTGCGACGGCTCTGGCCAGCGACTTCCCCCAACTTTTGGCCAAACTGAAACGATGGAGTCTGGCTCAGGATAGGTTGGCCGGGCTGGAAATTGTGATCGAACCGCACGAGTTGCGCCCGCCGCTGGTGGCCGAGTCGGAGAACCGAATACTCCTCAATTCCCCGTTGCTGGCACCTTTTCCGGGCCGGGCCTCGCCGGCCGGCCAGGTGGCCGTTCGTCTGGCGCTGGCTGAGGCCCTGTTGCGCCGGACCGGTCTGAGTGTAGCCCCGCCGACTAGCGCCTTACCAGGGGTCGCCCGTTTTCAAGCTGCCCTTGAAACAGTAGTCGCTGCAGATTTATTGTTGTCACCGGAAACGCGATTTCGCCTGTTTGAAACCTGGCGACAATCACCTGACGGTGAGTGGACTACTCCTTTTCTGGCCGATTTGTTACCCCGGCAAGATGCCGCCGCCACCCACCGGGCTGATTTGGCTGCTTATGTGACAGCGGAGTACCTTTATTACTCAGTTGGGCTGGAGCAGTTGATTTGGCTGCTGCAGCAACTGCCGGCGGCCACCTCCTGGGATGCCCTGTTGCAGGCCACGCTGAACCGTTCCCTGGTTGAGCTGGAACAGCAGGCGGCGGCCTATGCCAGAACCGGCGACGTTGTGGCGGTTACTCGGCCAGAGCTGCCGGAAATCCCCTTGCCGTTTCAGGCGATTCTACGCAGTATTGAGCCTCAGGCCATTGGAAGGCTGCGTTTGTCGGTCGAGGTGGAAGGACTAGTTGAGCCGGTGTTGATCGAAATGGCTGCGGCGGAGGGGTTGCGACTCCACAATAGCGAGACGCTGCCGGCCAACTGCATCCTCCCAGGGGCCACGGTTGAAATAGCCGGCCAGTGGTTGGAGATGCAGCGACGAGTCCAGGCCAGCACAGTGACAGTGCAGGAGTTCACGCCTCTCAATCTGGCTCCTGCTCCGGCCGATACCGTCGCCTTTTTGTTGACCGGCGACCTGCCCTCTGAGCCGGAGCTGGCCGCGCAGAGCGTCTTTCCCAGTAGCCGCCCCTTTACCACAGTCAATGAGTTTCTAATGCCGCGGACCCTGGCGGCGCTGCGGCAGGATGGCGCCATCCAGCCGATCACACCGCTGAGCCGGACTCTGCGAGTTACGCCGTTGCCGGTTCCGGCTGGTGAAACAACCCATTTTATGTTCGTCCTCGAGCTGCCCGATTGCGACCGGAGCTGGTTGAGCCATTACGATCCGGCGATCGGGATAACCGGCCAGTGGTTGGGACCAGCCCAGCCAATGCAATGGCTCTGGCGGGCTGATCAGGCTGATTTGCTGCTCCTCGACTCCCGACCGGGTGGGAGCGGTCATAATCTTTATCGCACGGATGGCCAATCGTCCATCCAGCCTGCCGGCAAAACTGATACGCTAATATCAGTGGCAGGTTGGCATCAAAAGTCCGGGCAGATTGTTTTTGTTAAAAGAGCCTGGCAGGGCGCTACTGGCATTGGTTTACTGGAGCCAGACTCCGGGGCTATGCGGCGGGCCAAAGTATATGTCAGTCCCCTGTATGCTCGTCGTTTCAGTCCCGACGGCAACTGGCTGGCTTATCTGACCGGGGTGAGCAACCGGCTCGATCCGCCATATCGACTCGAGTTGCTGAATCTGGAGACTCTGGCCGAAAGTACGCTGGTGCGGGTTGGCGGTGATGAGGCCATTGGACCGGCGGTCTGGTCGCCCTATCTGGACGATCCGCGTGTGGCGGTGTTGGCTGGCCGCTTAGCTGAGGATGGCCTGCTGCGGCCAACGCGCCTGCTGGTGGCCGACCCTGACCGACCAGATCACTATGAGGTTGCGGTTGAAGTTGCTGTTGGCGAGGAATTAGCCGGACCAGCCTTTTGCGCTGATGGGGGACTGCTATATCGAGTTGATGAGGCGGGTCAGTACCGGCTGATGCGGCAGTCGCCCGGCCAGCCGCCCGAGTTATTATTTACCAGCAACCGCCCTTTCCGGCCGTTGGCCTGCCAGAGTCCGGTGGTCGCCGTCTCGCCGTAGCCTTTCGCATAATCAGGGTGTTATAATCTTTTGCGCTTACCCGGCCCACGACCGGTGGCGTAGTCAGGTTGTTCGGTCCGGTGGATCAGTACATCGATGGTGAGGGCCAGGGC
>CAYZHI010000132.1:0-8662 GCA_964477335.1 uncultured Caldilineaceae bacterium
TGATGATGGCCGCCGGGGCCAGGCCGGCCTTCTTCAGCCGGTAGAGGGTGTAGGAGCCGACGGTCGAGCCTTTGCCGGTGGGAAAGACCAGTACTTTACTGCTGATACTCTGCCCCTCCAGCTCGTGCCCTTTCTCCACCACCAGCCCGCTCTCCGGATCGACGCCGCCGTAAAACGAGATGCCCATCGAGGTGACCAGCGCCTCCCCTTCCACCTGGCCTTGAAAGATTTTGCGTCCCACTAATTTCATCATTCCTTATTCGCTTTCGCTGTCCAAAGTTATTGAAGCACCTGTTGCCAGCCAGAATTCGTAGAGCGGGGAGCGAAGAGCGAAGTTCTGCCTCCCGCTCCACGCTCCACGCACGTCGCCTAACGAAGCGCCTCTCGTACCACCTCGTCAAAAGGTTTCAAAACGGTTTTGAATTTGTTCTTGGCGTAGGCATAATAGCAGGCTTTGGCGCTGTCGGTAGCCAGAACTTTGAAGCGACCTTTGATTGGAGCGACCACGCAGCAGGTATCGGTGGCAAACTTGGCCCCGCTGGCTTCGATGATGGTGGTATAGCCCATCATATCGGCCATCTGTTTGGTTGGCCGGGCGGTGGTGATCCAGAACTCTTTGGTCACTTGCTGTCCCTCAAGCAGTTCGGCAAGGCGGGCAATCTCCTTGATCGACAAATGAGGACAGCCCAGGCTGACAAAATCGATCTCGTCAGCAGCGGCGTCGTTCATCGACCGGTCGGCCTCGTCGATCTCGGCCTGGGTAATGGCGATGGTCTGGGCTGCCGGGGTTACATAGGCCGCTTCCGGGGTAATGCCTTCCAGGTGGAACAGCGCCGTACCGCCATAAGTGGCGATGCTGGCGCAGAAGGATTTCAACTGCTCCAAAGTAGCCTGTTCAATCCCGCAGATGTAGGGGATCGGTTTCTGGCCGCTGGCCTCCAATTTCTGGCCGATGGCCTTGCCCAGCGCGCCGAAGTGGTTGTTCTCCACCAACCTGGCCTCGACCTCAACCGTGATCGTTGGCCGGCGATTTTCGGCCAGGTGGTAACCGTAGGCCGGGGTGCGACCGGTGAGAGCCGCGGCCAGGGCGCTGGGCCCGCCTTCGCGATTGGTCCGCGCCCCAATCACCGAGTTGGCGTAGCAGACCGCGCTGCTCTCGGCCCAGGCGATGTGCTCGCCAAAGTGGGGCAGGTTGCCAAACAGGTAGGGCGTGCAGGAACAGGTGGTGATCACCCCCATCCGGGCAAAGGCGTCGATCACCCGCTGCTGGTTGCGAGCAAATTCCGGCTCGATGCCCAGCGCCGGCCAATTTTCCACATCCATCCCGGCCGGGTTGAGCGTGGTCAACACGCGCACCCTGCCGCCGCCGTCGGCCATCTCCGTCAGAAATTCCAGACCGGCTTCGCCCAGGTTGGCGTAACTGACCCCGGAAATCTGCACTGAGCTGACCGGGAGCAGCCGGGTTGCGCCGTAGATGGTCCCCAGGGCATTGAGAATCTCCATTGCTTTTTGAGTGGCCCGGCCAGCCTCGCCGGCCAGCAACGCTTGTTCTTCGACTGTCAGATCCATCAGCATCTCCAATTGAGTGAAACGTAAAGCGTAAAACGTAATGATTTTGCACAAGTAAGCCTTTACGTTTCACGTTTCACGTTTCACGTATTACAACGACTGGTTTTCATTTGCGCTTAAGCCCAGCCTAAACAAACCGGCTCAAATCAACGTCCGGGAAGGCCGCTTTGTCGAAAGTCTTTCCTTTAGCCGCCAGCGGTTTGGTCAGGTCAAAACCGATTTTGGTGGTCAATTTGCTGCCGGGTTCGGCGCTGGGGTCCAGGCTGGAACCGGCTTCCTTCGCCTTGACCACCAGATCGACATGGCCCTGGAAGCGGGTGGCCATGGCCCACTCCACCTCTTGGGGATTGTAGATGTCGATATCCTGATCGACCACAAAGATATGCTTGCAGGAGCGATGCCCGGCAAAGGCGGCCTCGATGGCCTTTTTGCCGTCATCCTCAGCCTGTTTGTCGATCTGAACGATGGCGTGCAGCCAGGAGCAGCCGCCCGGATCGACATTCACATCCAGACATCTGACCAGTTCATTGACTTTTTTGAAGATGGTCGGTTCGCGGGGCATGCCCATGAGCAGCTTGTGCTCCAGCACGCCCGGCAGCAGAGCCTGCCAGATGGCATCGCGGCGATGGGTAATCGCCTTGACTTCAAAGACCGGCTCCTGCCGGATGACGTCGTAGGTTTCGGTCAGATCGACGAAGGGACCTTCGGCGTGGCGGCGGTCGCGATAGACCGTGCCTTCCAACACAAACTCGGCTTCGGCCGGGATGAGCAGGTCGACCGTCTTGGCTTTGACCAGGGGCAGCGGCTCCAGAGCATTGGCAATCTCCAGCTCATCCACCCCCAACTCCACCGACATAGCCGCCGCGGCCAGCACATTGGGCGGATTGCCCACGCACACGGCCACATCCACCTGCCCCAACTCGCCCAAAAAGGTATCGAAATGGCGGGAGCTGACCACCCGCACGGCCATTTCGGTTTTGGAAAATTGCATACAGCGGTGGAAGTCGGCGTTTTGGCCGTAGCGTGGATGTTTGGCAATGACCACGCCGGAACTGATGTAGTTGCCGCCATCCCGCTCGCAATGGCGCAGGATGGGCAGAGCCTCCAGGTCCGGGTTGAGGTTGACCACTTCCTGGCAGGGAGCCGTGTCGACCACCTGGCCCGGTGAGCGCCGGTCAATGGCCCGGGCCAGGGTCGGAATGATATCGGCCGCCGCCAGGCCGAAATAATCGGCAAAGGCGGCTTTGGTGCAGAAAAGATTGCCGATGACTCTAAATTCGGACTCTTTGACCGACTCAAACAGCACCGGGGTAGGTTCCAGCTTTTTCAGCACGCCGGCAATTTCGTAGCTTTTAGAGATTGGGGCGGTGACTTTGACCAAACGGTGCTGGGCTTCCAACTGCTCGATATATGCACGCAGAGGCACGGTTGTTCCCTCGCTTTCGTGGAGTTGATGAGCTTTGCGACCGCCGACGGCTGACCGCAGACCGCCGGTAACGGTCCACCGGCAACTGACCACTGATTACTGACTCGGCAGTCCGCGGTCGTTGGTCGGCGGTCAATTCTCCGCTCATGTTAAATACAAGTGCAGGGTAGGGGCGCAAGGCCTTGCGCCCCTACATAATAAGCACTTGTTCTGAACATGAGCCCAATTCTCTACTTTTTACCGCCCAACCAGTGGGGTAGACGGCGACGAACAGCCGTTTTGAGCATGGCGGCGCGCAGCCGGCTCCAGGCCAGGTTATTTTCCCCAACCATCCCATGCGGCATAGCCCGGCCACTGCCAACCGGTGTCGCGGGCCTGCTGAACGTCTGGCGAACGTACTCGCTGGTAATCGCGCCAACCTCTCGCTCATAGCCCGGCAGATTACGTTGCAGCACGCTGGCATGCTCATACGGGGTTTGCCACGGCCAGCGAGTCACGCCCATCCAGCCGGCCAGGCGCACCATCTGCTGATACAGCAGGTCGATATTTCCGACCGGGCGGGTGAGTTGGCGCCGGCCCCACAGACCAACGGCGATGAGGCCCAGACCAAGCGCGGCCACCAGAATCAGCAAGCTATTACTGACCATTGACCGAGGTATCGAAATTGAGCTGCCCAGCCAGGGGATACTAATGGTGAAGGGCAGGTCGCCCATCCCGAAACTTTCATCATCAATGGGGATGTTTTCCGGCCGGTCGGGGCGCTGGTTGGGGCCTGGTGAATTTGCAGCCGGGTTGGCGCCGGCGGCAAAGCCGGCGTCGTTTTCCTGCCCCGTAGGGCGGATGATGGTGGGTTGGGCCGCGGTCGGCTCAAATTCAATCCAGCCGTAACGGGGGAAGTAAACCTCCACCCAGGAGTGGGCGTCGGCATTGACCACGTGAAAGGCATTCAGTTCTGAGTTGAAGGTGCCGCGGGCATAACCGGCGGCCAACCGGGCTGGAATACCCACCGAGCGCAACATCACAATCATCGCCGAGGCGTAATAGTCGCAATAAGCCTCTTTAGCCGTAAACAAAATATAATCGACCTTGTCGACGCCCGGCGGCGGCGCAGCAATCTTCTCATTGTAAGTTATTTCACTCCGCAGATAGCGCTCGATAGCGACCGCCCGGTCGTAGGGGTTATCATAGGCCGCAGCCAGTTCTTGGGCCAGTTGGCGCGTCCGGTCAGTGATGCTGGCCGGCAGTTGCAAATAACGTTCGCTCACCCAGGCCGGATAATCGATGCCGGCGGCCCGGAGCTGCGTCTCGCCGGCCTGGCTGACCGCAGAGACCACCTGATAGCTCTCGCCGCTGTCAACGGTGGCATTGCTGCGGATGTAAGTAATCTCTTCAGCCCACGGCTCTTCAAAGCCAGACCATTCCACCTGGGCGGCGGCCTGCATTACCAGTTCATCAGACAAGGGATTGAAGCGCGCCCTGGCCGAGCGATCCAGGCTGATGGGGTTAGCCATAGCATAGAGCACCACCGCGCCATCACGATAAAAGGTGTAGGTCTGGGTCACCGGCTGGCGAGCCTCAAACAAGGGCAGCGCCGGCGACTCGCCCTCGCCAAAGTCGGCTGTTTCCCGGTCGTTGCTGCGCCAGCCTTCGCCAGTGAATTCATCGTAGACGGCCGCCCGCCAATAGCGCCCCAGGCCGGTTACGCTGACGTCCATGACCGGCTGGTCGGTCAGGCGGCGCGGTCCGCCCAAAGTCAGAGCTGGGCCAAAGCTGCCGACGGTGGCGGTATCGCGATAGTTTAAGTCGGCGTACATCCGATTCCACTCAGACTGGAGATCGCGCCAGCCCCCTTGAAATTCGGCCAGAAACTCCAATGATTTGGCATCGACCACCGGCGGGGCCAGCCAGGCCAGGGCAACCAGCAACACCGAAAAGATAAGGCCATCGCGCAGAAAATCAAAGCTGATATCCGGGCGGAAGAAAACCCCTTCTGAGCGCCATTTGATCTCCTGATTGAGCAGGTTGAAGCGGATGACCAGCACAAATGAGAGCAGTAGATAGAATAGAAACCAGGAGGTAATATCGACCGGGGCATAGTAAAGGTTGATCAGCAGCACCAGACCGCCGGGAATAATGGCCAGCCATACTTTATGCGAGCGAAACACAAACCAGATTGTCAAATAGCCCATGGCCCAGACGATGATACCCATCTGCAAAATGAACATCAGGTTATCGTAGCTGGTGCCACCCTGGATGGCCTGGTTGTACCAGTAGTTCAAGCGAAAGACCAGATTTTGCCACCGTTCCAGCCAGGAATAATGAGCCGGCAACAGGCGACTGGTTACCCAGAAAGACCAGGCGATGCCAATGATCAGGCTGAAAATATGAGCAATCAGGCCGGGCAATAAGCTGCGGGCCAGCATCAGGCCGATCAGAATCACCCCCAGGCCGACGAACGTAAGCACATTAAGCCCTTTGGTCCAGCCGGCCGCGCCGATGGCCCAGGTTACGGTTAGCACCAGCGCGGCGGTCAAGATCACTACTGATTTGGCTTGATCGATGCTGAAATTTTTATCCGTCAACGGTTCAGACTCCTATTATTACCCTATCCCTGATATTGTTCAATATTGACCACGTTTCGTCAAGTCGCGGCTCAACCGCGGGTGCGTCCCAAGTTTCAGGTAATTCCGTAGGGGCGACCGGCCGGTCGCCCCTACCTGCCCAAATTCTGGGACAGACCCCTCAGCCGCGAGCCAGTCCAAAATTATCTCTCAGCCGCCGCCGGGAGTTGGCGCCTCGGTGACGGGAGTTTGCCCGGCCGGGGCCAGGGGGGTACCGGCCGGTGTGGTCGAGGGTGGGGCCACCGGCGTGGTCGGGGTGGCGGTGGGCGTATCAGTGGGCAACTCGACCGGCAAGGTTGGGGTGGCGGTCGGTGTGTCGGTGGGCGGCGGCAGGGTCGGGGTATCGGTAGGAAGCTCCGGGGTGAGGGTTGGAGTCGGGATCAAGGTGGGCGTCTCCGTGGCCGTGGCGAGTTGAGTCGGCGTGACTGTAGGGCTGGCGGTCGGCGTGGCGATGGGATTATCCACCAGCACCCGGACACGGGCCTCAGTGGCCCCACCGCTCTGATCGAACACCACCAGGCGCAAGGTGAACGGGCCATTCTCAACCTGGGTGGTGTCAAATACGCCCAGCACACCCTGTTCCACAATTTCCCGCACCGGCCCGTGAATCACGGCAAAAGCCTGGGGACCGGTCCCCACACCCACTTCCACCTGGTAATGAGAGAAGTTGGCGGCGGTGGCTGCGCCCTCCATAGTGATGACACCGCGCACGGTGCTGCCGTCAACCGGATTGGTGATGTGAGCGACGATGTTGGTGGAAGGGCAATATTCTTCCGGCGGCTGCTCGAATCCCTGGGCCAACGCCCACTCCCGGCCGTCGGGCGGGTAGACCCGGTAGTAACGCTTCTCTATATTCGCCCGGCAAAATTCGTTGGCCCGCAGCCCGGTATTCCGGTCGATCTCGATCATTTGATGAATATCGTGCTCCGGTCCCAGCGGCGGCTGGTTCTTGAAAAAAATCTCCTGGCGGCGCGCCGGGCAGACCTCACTGGGAATAGTGCCGGAGTCGGCGCAGATTTCCAATTGAATGATGTTGGGCGGACGTACAAAATCGTGCACTGGCAGACCGGCGTGGGCGCGCTCCATGAAGTTGTGCCAGATTGGTCCCGCCCCGGCCAGGCCGCTGACGTTGAGCATCGGGGTGTTATCGGCGTTACCCACCCAGACACCAGCAACGATATCGGGGGTGTAACCAATGGTCCAGTTGTCGCGGTAGTCGTTGGTGGTGCCGGTTTTGGCGGCGGCCGGCCGCGATAGCCGCAGGGCGCTGTTGGGACCAAAGGAGATGGCCCGGGCTTCGTTGTCGGCCAGGATGTGAGTCATCAGATAAGCGTGTTCTTCCCGCAGCACCTGGCGGGGTTGGGCGCGTAGCGGCTCGATCTCCCGGCCAAAGCTGTCGGTGATCTTCAGAATGGAGGTTGGCGGCGCCAGCACCCCGCGGTTGGCCAAAGCCTGGTAAGCCCCGGTCAGCTCGATCAAAGGCACCTCACCCCCACCCAGGGTGAGCGACAAGCCGTAATCGTCGCGGGTCAGGCTGGTGATGCCCAGCCGGGCAGCCATCTCTTTCAGGGCGGGAATCCCAATCCGTTCCAGCGCCTTGATGGCCGGGATGTTGTACGAGTTGGCCAGGGCCACCCGCAACGAGACCGGCCCGTGGAACTTGTCGTCGTAATTGCGCGGCTTGTAGACATTGCCAGACCAGTCGGGATATTCGACCGGCACGTCCATGATCAGGGTGCTGGGGGTCCAATCGAGCTGCTCGAACGTAGCCAGGTAAGTCAGCGGTTTAATGGCCGAGCCGGGTTGGCGCAGGCTGGTCACAATATTGACCTGCCCATCGATGGTCTCATCCCGAAAATCTTTACTGCCGACCATCGCCAGAATCTGGCCGGTAGCCACATCGAGCGCCACCAGCGCCCCATTGGTCACATTGCGCCCGGCCAGGGCATCGACCTGGGCTTGCACCTCTTCTTCAGCAATGGCCTGCAAGCGCGGGTCCAGCGTGGTCTGGACCCGTAGGCCGGCCTGGTAGATATATTCGGGCGGCACAATTTTTTCCAAATCCTGGCGCACGTAATTGACAAAGTGGGGCGCAGCAAAGGTGTTGCTCGGCGTGCGGAACTCGACCACACTCTGTTTGGCCGCCTCGGCTTCGGATGCGCTAATATAGCCGGCTTCAACCATCAAATCCAGTACGGTGGCCTGGCGCGCTTTGGCCCCATCCGGATTCACGTAGGGATCATGGGTTGCCGGCGACTGGGGCAGGCCGGCCAGCATAGCCGCCTCGGGCAGGGTCAAATCTTTGGCCGGTTTACCAAAATAGGTCTGCGCCGCCGCCTCGATGCCGTAGGCCAGGTTGCCGTAATAAATCTGGTTGAGATAAATCTGCAGGATTTGGGCTTTGGTGTAGCGCCGGTTGATTTCAACCGCCAGCACCGCCTCTTTGAGTTTGCGGGAGAGGGACTGTTCAGTGCGTTCTTCGGGCGTCAGCAAGACATTGCGGGCCAGTTGTTGGGTGATGGTGCTGGCCCCGGACACAATCTCCCCTTCGCTAAGGTTGTAGTAGAGCGCCCGGCTAATGGCGATGGGATCGACCCCCACATTCAAGTAGAAGAAGCGGTCTTCAGTGGCAATGGTGGCGTCGATCAAATCGGCTGAAATCTGGTCGAGGGTAACGATAGTCCGCCGGCCACCGGTCGGGTCGATGATCTCCCACAGCAGGTTACCCTCTCGATCCAGAATCTGGCTGGTGGCAAACTGGAAGCGACGGGTGAGCAACTCTTCAGCCGGGGGCAGTTGGGCGGCGTACCAGAAATAGAGCAGCACCCCGCCGCTCAGGAGCAAAATGGCGCCAAGCAAACCGACCAGAATCAGGGTCGCTGCGGCCTTGGTCAACCAGCGGCCCCGGTTTGTAGGAGCCTGAGCCGGGCGCGCCACAACGGTCGGCCGGCCGGTTGCCGGGGCAGTCTGTTTTTGGGTGGGCGAGTGAGGCCGGGGCGGCCGGGGTTGGGTTGGTTGCAGCTGAGGTCGGGGTGGAGTGGGCCGA
>CAYZHI010000133.1:0-8576 GCA_964477335.1 uncultured Caldilineaceae bacterium
CCGCGAGTCGGCTTCAGAATGGAACCCAACATCCGCACCGTGGTGGTTTTGCCGGCGCCGTTGGGCCCCAACAGGGCCAACACCTCGCCCTCGGGGACGGTCAGACCAACATCCTGAACCGCGGTGAAGTTACCAAACGTCTTAGTTAAGTCAACCGCTTCGATCATAAAAAGGGCACCCTACCCTAATGGAATACAGTGTAGCTTGAAGCCAGGAGGTTGTCAATCAAAGGTTGAGAATTACGGCCAAAGCCACCAGCGCAACCGCCCCAAATTCCACCAGTACTCGCCGCGACAGACTGCCTAATAGTTGTTGTTGAGCCAACCCCAGCAGCACGTACAGCACCAATAACAAGATCAGGCCGGCTTGCAGCGCGCCAATACGCCAGTAATTCAAGGCCCAGGTAATCTGGCCTAAGCTCAAGCCGATGACCGCAGCAAAAAGCCAGGTTTTAAATAGATTTTTAGAACTGTAACGCAGTAAGGCCAGCCCAACCATACCGCTGACCAGCATAATGCCGGTGGCGCTCAAGGCGCTACGGCTACGCGTATAGTAAATCACGACAAACAAAGGCAGAGCCACCCCAAAACCAACCAATTGCTGCCACAGACGCGGCCAGCGAGACGCCGCTCCCGGCGGCACCTGGCGATACTCGGCCAGGATGGTCAACCACAACAGCAAACCGACTCCAACCAGCCCAATCGCCCAGGCAACGGTGTTGGGGGCCAGACCCAACGTTTGCGTGGCCGTGATGACCAGCAACCCTGGCAGAGTCCAGAAGGTGGCCAGGTAAGCGGTTCGCAAATCGGTCAAAGCCGGATGGCTGCGGATGATGGCGTCGGCGCCGGCCATAGCCAACCCGGCGAGCAAAAAGGTCATTAACCATTGCCGCGGGGAAATTAGGGCTAACGGCGAGTCGAGCAGGGTGAACGACGCCACCTGCCGCGGAAATTCCAGCACAAAGTAAAGAGCCAGCCCTATCAGAGTCAGGCTGACAACGGCGCTAATGCGTTCGTATACAGGCATCCTAAAATCCTCAATTCCGGCCGGGCAAACCGCGATAGCGTCGTTTTTTTGGGGCGGAAGGTTGGGTTGAGATCTGACCAGGTCGGTGGGGGCAATGGCTCGGGTGCTTCATCTGCGCGGCCACAATGAAGGAAACCGGCACACCAAACGCTTCCGAGTCGGTCGCCCCCAAAAACTCCAGCACCAACTCTTCGTATTGCCGGCCATCCGACAGAACTTGCACGTTGATGGACATAGCATCAAGGCGCCGGCCAACAATTTTCTGGCGTGGCCGCTCGAGTTCGCGATAAACCAGCGGAGATCCACAGCATGAGCAGAGCATCGGTACCTGGTGGCCATTGGCGAAGACATAGTAAACCGTTTTGTCGCGTTCAACAATATCCACCACCGGCTGCTGGCCAATACAACGATCGATATATTCGACCACACATTCCATCTTCCCATCAATTTCAACCATCGGGAAATTATCACGCCGGCATCTGGGTTCACGGCCAACCAGAAACAATCCCGGCAATTCGGTTTTTTCAGACAAATCTTTAGCCATGGCAATTACCTCCGGGTTTAATTCACGGCGACAGTATAGCATATCCATTTAACCCTGACAATGACACCGGTCTACTTGTTTAGAGTGATAGATTATGGTTAAATAAACTCATCATCCACTGTCAGTTGATAGGATCAGCGATTGCTCAAAAGCCGCCTGTCGCCATATCTGTTGATAATCATTATCTTGCCCTTCATCCTGTTTTGGCGCTGGGTATTGCAGGGTAAAGTTCTGTATTGGGGCACGTTACTGTTCCAGTTCTGGCCCTGGCATCAATTGGTCAAAACCAGTCTGCTGGCCGGCGAATGGCCGCTGTGGAATCCGCAGCTGGGTAACGGCACCCCCCTGCTGGCTAACTTGCAAAGCGCAGTGTTCTATCCGCCTAACCTGCTTTACCTGCTCATCCCCGTTGAACACGGCCTGACCCTGTCTATTGTTCTCCACCTGATAATGGCCGGCCTGTTTATGCTCATCTATAGCCGGCAGCTTGGCCTGAACCCCTTTGCCGCTACGGTTTCGGCGTTGACCTATATGTTGAGCGGTTACCTGATTGGCCGGACTCAATTCGTTACAATGGTCAATGCGGTGGTCTGGTTACCGATAATACTATATCTATGCGAAATAATTATCCAAGGTCAGCCTCTCACCAGGAGCGGCGGCCTGGCTGTGATCGGGCTGGGAGTGGCCCTGGCTATGCCGTTTGCGGCCGGTCACGCCCAGCTCTGGTTTTACAGCCTGCTTCTAATTGGACCGTATATCCTCATTCGGGGTTGGCAAATGGCCAAAATCCGGGACCGGAGCACCCCCTGGCGAGGCAGCCTGCACGCGGCGGGACGCCTGGCTCTGGCCCTCGTACTGGCCTTGGGACTGGCCGCGGTCCAACTGCTGCCGACGATTGAGTTGGTGTTGGCATCGGACCGTAGTAGTGGAGCCGAACGCACCTTTGCGTTGACCTACTCCTTCTGGCCCTGGCGGTTGATTACCTTGCTGTCGCCCAACTTTTTCGGCCATCCGGCCACAGGCAACTATTGGGGCTATGCCAATTTTTGGGAGGATCACGCCTACCTGGGAATTTTACCGCTGCTCCTGGCGGCAGTGGCCGTGTGGCGCTACTTGAGAGGATTGATCGAACCTGCCAAAGCGCCAACAACTGAAGAGGGTAACCGCGGCCAGCCGGCGACAGACGGCGATCAGGTCGATACTCCGGCCTACTACCAGGTTATCCCCTTCTTCGCCGCCCTCATTCCGATTAGCCTGATCTTGGCGATGGGCTGGAACACGCCGGTCTACTTGTGGGTGTTCGACCACATCCCCGGTTTTGGCTATTTTCAGGCCCCGGCTCGACTGCTGATCTGGTATACCGTGGCCGTGGCCGTGCTGGCCGGCGTGGGGGCGCACCTCCTCCCTGAACGCGCCCCCGACCGCCGGCTGTGGCGACGCCTGCGGGTCGCCAGTCTCGGGATCACCGTGGCTGCACTCATCGGCGCGTTGGTGGTGACGGGCCGGAGCCGCACCTTCCTAGAAGCAGCCTTCACTCTGGGGCTGTGGCTGGCCCTGTCGATCACCTGGCTGCTGCAACAACCGGAGCCGGGCGGGCCGCCACGACAGCGCACCCGCTGGCAGTGGACTGGGCTGGCCCTGATCGCCGCCGACCTGCTGCTGGCTGCCTACCCCTTATTGCCGCAGCTGCCCGCGACCATCTTTAGCCAGCCTATCGCCAGCGCCGAGTTTCTGCAACAACAACCAGGCAACTATCGCTTCTTTGTAACCGAAACCAGCGATTATCAGATCAAATTCAACCAATATTTCCGATTCGACACGTTTGGACCGTCGGATGTTGACCACTGGCAGGAATTTCGGGAATCATTGGTCCCTAATCTGGGAGTTTACGCCGGGCTGCCGTCACTCAACAATGATGACCCGCTGGCGATTGGCCGCTGGCAACGTTTTATGGCGTTGGTAAACCAGGCCGATCCGTCGGAACAAAGTCGATTACTGAGCCTGGCCAATGGGGGTTATGTTATCAACCAGACCGGCATCGGGGTTGGACCGATCATCTACACCACCGGGACCACGGTAATCCGGCAACTTGCTGCCCCACTGCCACGGGCTTACCTGGCCGAGCAGATCACCCTGGTTAAGAATGAAAATGAGACCATCACCCGAATGACCGCCCCTGATTTTGATTCCAGCCACGAAGTGGTTATCATGGCAGATGTAGCAAAGAATGGACTCAATGGTGGGGGGGCCGCGATCTTTCCTGATCCCACCCAGCCAGCATTTTCAACAACCAGGATCAAGCCGGTCACGGTTAGCAATTCGACGCCCGGGCAGGTCAGCCTGACGGTTGAGTCGGCCAGGCCGGGTTTTGTTGTGCTGACCGATACCTTTTATCCGGGCTGGGAAGCCACCATTGATGGCCAACCGGCGCCGATCTGGCCGGCCAATTTGGCCTTTCGGGCGGTAGCGATTCCGGCAGGAGAACACACTGTAGACTTTTATTACCGGCCAGTCAGCTTCAGGTTGGGGTTGGGAGTGAGTCTCGCCAGCCTGCTGGTAGTGGTCGGCCTGGGCAGCCTGACCCTTAGAAACAGTTATCAGAGGAACCAAACTTGATCACCCTTTTTCTTTTAGATGCCCTGGTCGGCTGGGTGGTGGGTATAGCCATTAACCACGCTGCTGATACCCTACCGCAGCGAGCTACACTGCGCCGATGGCCCCATTGTTCAGCCTGTGGAGCCAGACACGCCTGGCTGGCCTGGAGCGCCTGGCTGGCCTATCTCAGCGGCCAGGGTGCTTGCGGCCAATGTGGGCAGCGCCGGGCCAGGTTGACTCGCTCACTTTGGGTTGAGGTGGCAACACCCCTGTTGTTTGTCTTTTTGTTGGGGCGGTATGGACCATCGTGGTATACCGGGTTGATGTCGATATATACGGCCATCCTGATCCTGGTGACCGTTACAGACCTGGAGCACCGGCTAATTCTGAACGCGGTCATCCTGCCGGCCATTCTGCTGGCGGTGGGGGCTGCTTTTGTCACTCCTGGGCTATCCTGGAAAGTGGCCTTGTTGGGCGGAGCAGTTGGTTTTGTACTGGCTTATGTGGCGGCTCTATTGGCTCGAGGCGGCCTGGGGGGGGGAGATGTGACGCTGTCGGCGTTTCTCGGCTTGATTATCGGTTTTCCCAAAATCTTATTGAGTTTGCTATTTGGGGTGTTTCTGGGCGGGCTGGTGGCCTTTTTGCTACTGATCACCCGCCGGGTTGGGCTAAAAAGTATGATTCCGTATGGTCCATTTTTGACCATTACGGGTTGGATTATGTTAGTATGGGGCGACGAGATTTGGAACTACTATTTCTAAAAGCAAGGCAGAGTTGACTATGAAACCAATGCGAATGCGCATTTTAATCGAAGGCAAGTTGCAGGGTACCAATTTTCGCTATCATACCCAGCAGCAAGCTCAACAGTTGGGCATCGGCGGCTTTGTCCGCATCCTGTCCGATGGACGCATCGAAATCGATATCCAGGGTGACAAAGAGCAGTTAGATCAAATGTTGGCCTGGTGCCAACAAGAACCCCATAACAGCAGTATCAAAACCATCCTTTACCGCTACGACGAGCCAACCGAACGGACCACAGATTTTGTGGTGAGATAAGCTCCGGCCGAATCATCCAGTTCCTCCCTGCTGCAACCTCATTGTAAATTATCTCCAAATCCCCAAATCTCGGCAGAATTCTTTAGTTTTGGTATTGTAGGATTTTTTCCATAGGAGGTTGTCCGATGAATTTTGTAGATGCGCTTTTGGGCCAGTCCAGGCCCGCCTCTGTTAACCAGGTCGAGTTGCCACGTCGCCAGCCCTATTTTCCATCGCCGGGGGATTGGCGCGACGAGGTGCTCTATTTCCTGCTGGTGGATCGTTTCAGCGACGGCCGCGAAACCGAGCGTCCCTTGCTCGACCGGCAGAATCGCTGGGCCGCTCGACCGCCGGGCTGGCGTTGGGACCACTGGGCCGAGTCGGGCGGCGAGCGCTGGCAAGGCGGCAACCTGAGCGGAGTCACATCAAAGTTGGGCTATCTGAGAGAACTTGGGGTGACCACCATCTGGCTGAGTCCGGTCTTCAAACAGCGCGGCCATCTGGACACGTTTCACGGCTACGGCATTCAGGATTTCCTGGAGGTCGATCCCCATTTTGGCAGCCGCCGCGACCTGGTCGAACTGGTGGCAGCCGCTCATGCTCAGGGACTGCGGATCATCCTCGATATTATTTTCAACCATTCAGGCGACAACTGGCTCTACCCGCCCGGCACGCCCGGCGGCGAACATACGCCCTACTACACGACCGGCCGCTATCCTTTTGGAAGCTGGCGGGGCGACCAGGGCCAACCGGTGGCCAGCATCCAGAGTGAAGAAGAAGGGGTTTGGCCCAGAGAATTGCAGGATGTCGAAGACTACACCCGGGCCGGCAGCGGCAGCCTGGGCGCGGGCGATATCAACGATCCGCAAGCGGAGCACAAGCGGAGCGATTTCATCACCCTGCGCGATTTCAACCTTGAGCAATCGGGCTTGCTGACCGAGCTGGCCCGTTGTTACAAATATTGGATCGCCCTGACCGATTGCGACGGCTTCCGCATCGATACCCTCAAGCACGTGTCGTTGGAACAAGCCCGAAATTTCTGCGGTACGATCAAAGAGTTCGCGGCCAACCTGGGCAAGCACGATTTCTTTTTGGTGGGTGAAATTGCCGGAGGCGATTATGCCCAGGATCGCTATCTGGACGTACTCGACCGCAATCTGAACGCGGCCCTGGATATTGGCGGCATGCGGCTGGCCTTGAACGGCGTGGCCAAAGGGCTGCTCCACCCCACCAGTTACTTTGACGGCTTCGATCCCGGCGACGCGGTCATGGGCTCCCACCGGAATCTGGGCCAGCGACACGTCTCTATTTTGGATGACCACGACCACGTTTTTGGCCAGAAGATTCGTTTTTCTAGCGAGGCCGCCTCTGAGCAGCAGGTGGCGGCCGGCGTGGCTATTCAACTCTTCAGCCTGGGCATTCCCTGTATTTATTACGGCACCGAGCAGGCCCTGGCCGGACCCGAACCCTCCGAACGCCACTGGTTACCGGGCTGGCCGGCATCAGACCGTTACCTCCGGGAGGCGATGTTCGGGCCGACCCATCCCCGGCAGTCTGGCCGGGCTGGCCTGGGTGCCGTGGACGAGAGCTTACCCGGCTTTGGCCCGTTTGGCACGGCCGGCCAGCATTGCTTTGATCCGCGCCATCCGACCTACCGGCGCATTGCGGCGATGGCGGCGCTGCGGCGGGAGTTTCCGGTACTGCGGTACGGGCGGCAATACCTGCGCCCCACTTCCTTTCTCGGTCGGCCGTTCGGGTTGTACGGGCCGGGTGAAATTGCGGCCTGGTCGCGTATTTTGGACGATGAGGAAGCGGTTTGTATTCTGAACACCCACGGCGCCGACCGCCGCGGCGCGGATGTACTGGTCGACGCCAACCTGTCCGGCGACTCGCTGACGGTGGCGCTCAACACCGCCCAGGTCGCTAATCCGCACGACTATGACGGCTCGCATCCGGTCGGGTCGACCTTGCCGGTGCGCCAGACATGGACTGGCATAGCTTACCTCGAGATTCGCGACGTGAATCCATCGGAGGCGCTGGTCCTCACGAATCAGCCCTAACCCTGTGATAGGGCAACCCTCCCATTGACGCCTGCCCGGTTACCCTTTATACTGGAAGCAGATAGATTAATATTGCTTCAAGCACAAGTTGTCCTTTAATAACACCCACCGTGAGCGGCCAGGCGGTCAAGTTCCCCGTCGTGCCGGTGGCCAGTTGAGCCAGAAACGATGACGACCGGTCAGAACCAACCTGTATCGAGATCATTCAAGGCCTTTTTAGGCTTGATCGCCGTGATTTTTGCCGCAGCCGCGGCGCTGCTGTTGATCCTGTCGACCTCGGCGGCCACGGTCACCGGCAGCACGCCTTTTTTGTCGATTTCGCTGGTGGAGGGCGTCAACACCGGCCTGCTCGGACCAGGCCAGGAACGCTGGTTCAGGCTCAACCTCGACCAGCCGGCTCCGGGTGGCTCGGTAGAACGGACCCTGACGCTGGTCTATACCCCTGGCAACGCTTCCCCCAATCAGATAGCCATGCAGCTTTTTGAAGAGCAGACACTCCAACTATTTTATAGCGGTCAAGCCAGCCAGATGGCCAACCTGGGCGCTGGCCAGATTGTTAGCCGCGACAACAACCCTGAAACCGGCGAGCTGTTCTGGAGCGGCTGGCTACCGGCGCAGGCCAGTATCTACATCGAGTTGACCAACCCCACGGCCGCCTCCATCGATTATTGGCTCGTGACCGGCGACATCCGCGGTTTGGCGTTGGGTGAAACGGTAGATTCCCCCACAGCCACAATCTCTGTCCCAACAGTTGAGCCAGCGCCAACAGTTGTGGCTACAGGCGCCACTTCTAATGAAGCACTCCCGCTGAATGTTGGTCAAAATCAGGGCCAACTCAGGCCAGGCCAGGAAATCTGGTACAGCTTAACGTTGACTGACGCCGACGGTGAATATTTTGAAGAAGCCGCCCTGACGATGGTCGCCACGCCAAACGACCATAGCCAGATTGAGCGGGTGGAACTTGACCTTTTCAGCGGTCGAGATGTCCAGAACTGGTTAGCCGGCAGCAACAGCCAGCTCAACAATATCGGGGCCGGCAGCCTGGTTAGACGGGATGGTAATCCCCTGACCGGCGAACGTTTTTGGACCGGCTGGCTTGTTGACGGGGAGCTTTATTACGTCAGGGTGCGTAATGGGGCCGAGAGAGCCATTGATTATTGGCTTTTTACCGGCGATGTTTACATGCCCGCGCTGGGCCAATAAACTACGCCTCAAATTCATAAGGGCAAAACGCGGGGATCGTTTTGAAGGCAAGCAAAAAGTGTAGGGGTCAGAATGATATTGAACAATTGGAGTCGAGGCTTTAGCCGGTAATT
>CAYZHI010000134.1:0-8552 GCA_964477335.1 uncultured Caldilineaceae bacterium
ACGCTGGGCATTGTAGGGGAAAGCGGCTGTGGCAAAAGCGTTGGGGTGATGTCGCTGATCCGGCTGATCCCTTCCCCGCCCGGCAAAATCGTTGAGGGGGAAGTTATCTTTGAAGGTCGAGATTTGCTCAAGGCCAGCGATGACGAAATTCGATCCATTCGGGGCAACAAAATCTCGATGATCTTTCAAGACCCGATGACCTCTCTGAACCCGGTTTTAACCGTTGGCCGGCAAATTAGCGAGGCGCTAGAACTGCACCTGGGCATGGACAAAAAGCAGGCCCGGGCCAGAACTATCGAGCTGTTAGAACTGGTTGGTATTCCCCTGGCGGCAGATCGAGTTGACAACTATCCCCACCAGTTTTCAGGCGGTATGCGCCAGCGGGCGATGATTGCTATGGGGCTCTCCTGTAACCCGCAACTGCTCATTGCCGATGAGCCGACTACCGCCCTGGACGTAACTATTCAAGCCCAGATTATTGACCTGGTCAAACGGTTGCGGGATGAGATTGGTATGGCCATCATCTGGATTACCCACGACCTGGGGGTGGTCGCCGGACTGGCCGACCGGGTCATTGTTATGTACGCCGGCTACATTGTGGAAGAAGCGCCGGTGCGGGAACTGTATAAAAATCCCCGCCATCCCTATACGCTGGGTTTACTGGGCTCTCTGCCCCGGCTTGACGAAGAACGGCCCGTTAAACTAAAATCTATCGAAGGCTTACCCCCCGATTTGATCGATTTCCCCAAAGGCTGCCCCTTTTACGCCCGCTGTAACTATCGCATCGACAAATGCCTGGAGGCCATGCCGCCGTTAGAAACTGTGGGAGTTAATCACAAAGCGGCCTGCTATATTGATGTAACCACGGCTCAACCCACCACCGAACATCCCTTTGAAGTAATCTAAGCCAAACCCCAACTAAAGGTGAAATCCTGATGACGACAAATGGTAACAGCAAAAACGGCCACGGTGACATTCTCCTCAGTATAAAAGGTTTGAAGATGTATTTCCCCATCACCAAAGGGGTCATCTTCCAACGACACGTGGGCGACATTAAAGCCGTTGATGGCTTGAATTTTGACATCAAGCGGGGCGAAACGCTGGGTCTGGTCGGTGAAAGCGGTTGTGGCAAAAGCACTACCGGTCGAGCAATTCTGCAACTGTACCGGCCTACCGCCGGCACGGTTGAATTTGAAGGTACCGAGCTGACCCAGTTGAAAGGCGAAGCCTTGCGCCGGATGCGCCGCCATATGCAAATGATCTTTCAAGACCCGTATGCCTCGCTCAATCCCCGCATGACCGTCGGTAGCATCATTGGCGAACCCCTGGAAGTGCACAATATTCTCAGCGGCAAAGCCCGTAAGGACCGGGTTAGAGAGTTGCTGAATATCGTTGGGCTAAACCCGTACTTCATCAACCGTTACCCGCATGAATTTTCCGGCGGCCAGCGTCAGCGCATCGGCGTAGCTCGGGCCCTGGCTGTACAGCCGGATTTCATCGTTTGCGATGAGCCTATCTCGGCGTTAGACGTCTCCATCCAGGCCCAGGTTATTAACCTGCTTGAGGACCTCCAGAACAAATTCGGCCTGACCTATCTCTTCATTGCCCACGACCTGGCCGTTGTGCGCCACATCAGCGATCGGATTGCGGTGATGTACCTGGGCAAAATCGTCGAGTTGACCGACCGGACAACGCTGTATCGCGAACCGCTCCATCCCTATACCCAGGCTCTCCTCTCCGCCGTCCCCATCCCCGACCCGGTGGCCGAAGCCGAACGGGAGAAACGGCGGGTCATTCTGCAAGGCGATGTGCCCAGTCCGGCCAACCCCCCCCTTGGCTGTAACTTCTGCACCCGTTGTCCGGCCAAAGAACGAGTGCTGAAAGAAAAGAGCATCGACTGTGACGTGGTTGAACCCGAATTCCGGGAAGTAGCCTCGGAGCATTGGGTGGCTTGTCATTTGTATTAATTCAAAAGGTCACGCCCAAAAAAGAGAGCTTCGACCTATTACTCTGGCGGTTATAGTGAATCATCCTGTTGAAATGTAACAACGGTTAATTCTATTCATCTGTGTTACTGTGGGTTATATTTTCTTGAGAGGAGGTGATAGCTAATCCAAACCACTAAAAAGCTGGCAAAATATTCGAATCTAATGGTCATAGATTGTTCACTAATCATAAACAGTTAGGAGGAGAAAACGATATGTTTTCAAAGAAGATTGCATTTCTGTTAGTTGTAGCCGTAATGTTGGGTCTGGTAGCCGCTTGTGGCGGAGCCGCGCCCCAACCGGAAGTGGTGACCGTAGTCGAGACGGTTATTGTGGAGAAGGAAGTTCAGGGCGAAACCATCACCGTGGTTGAGACGGTTGAGGTTGAGAAGGAAGTGATCAAAGAAGTCGAGAAGATTGTCGAGGTGGCTCCCGAAGATCCCGACGCCGGCCGCATTACCTTAGACACGGTAATCGGCACCGAGCCGCCCACCCTCGACCCCTCCCTGGCCACCGACACCACCTCGCACTTTCTCATCGAGCAGATGTTCCAGGGCCTGACCGATTTTGACGAGGAAGCCAATGTGATCCCGCAGTTGGCCACCGAGTGGAGTGTCTCTGACGACGGTCTGGAATGGACCTTTAAGCTGCGGGACGATATCCGCTGGGTCCACCGCGACCCCAATACCGGTGAATTCACGGATCAAGGCCCGGTGACCGCCGCCGATGTGGTTTACGGTACACTGCGTTCACTGGATCCCAACACCGCCTCCGACTATGCCTATGTGCTGTACATCATTTCCGGGGCGGAAGAGTTCAATACGGCCGATCCGGCGGCTGAAGATTTTGAGGATTTGAAAGCCGCAGTGGGGGTGGCTGCCCCGGATGAGACCACCGTAGTTTTCACCCTGAAAGAACCGGCCGCCTACTTCCCCTCGATTGCGGCCATGTGGGTGGCCTATCCGCTGCCCCAGGCGGCCATCGAGCAGTGGGGCGACAACTGGACCGAAGCCGGGCTGATTGTAACCAACGGCCCCTACACTCTGCGGGAATGGACCCACCAGTCCGAACTATGGCTGGAGAAGAACCCGCTGTGGGTAAACGCCGACGATGTTCAGATCGAGTTGTTTGGCGGCCCGATCATCCAGGAAGAGTCGACCGCCCAGGCCATGTATGAGAACAACGAGATCGATATGATGGCCGATCCCGGCTGGTCGCCGCCGCTGCCTGATATGGACCGGATCAAAGCCGACCCGCAAATGAGCCAGGAGTTGTTCATTGCTCCGCGGCTGTGCACCTACTACTATGGCTTTGTCAACAGCAAGCCCCCGTTTGACGATGTGCGGGTGCGCAAAGCCTTTGCCATGGCCATCGACCGCCAGAGCATCATCGACAACGTGACCAAGGGCGACCAGATTCCGGCCCACTCCTTTGCCCCGCCGGGCATCTTTGGCAACGTGGCCGATGATATGAGCATTGGCTCCTTCCTGGTTCAGGCTAACTTTGCCGACCAGTTGAAAGAGGCCCAGGATTTGCTGGCCGAGGCTGGTTATCCCGAAGGTGAAGGGCTAGACATCCTGTTGATGCACAATACCTCCGAAGCCCACGCTCAGGTGGCCCAGGCGGTGCAGGCGATGTGGCAGGAAGCCTTCCCCAAAGCCGTGGTGACTATCGAAAACCAGGAATGGGCGGTTTACCTGAAAACCTTGCTGCCGGAGTCGCCGGATGAGGAAAAACCCAATGTGTACCGGTTGGGCTGGTGCGCCGACTATCCGGATCAGAATAACTGGGTCAATGAAGTCTTCAACTCCAAGAGCGGGCAGAACTACGCCAAATTCTTCAACGATGAGTTTGACGCCCTGGTTGAAGAGGCTGCCTTTGAGCCGGATCCGGCCAAGCGGAAGGAATTGTACAAACAGGCCGAAGCTCTATTTATTGACCAGGAAGTCGCCATTGCCCCGATCTACTACTACACCTACGTGCGTCTCTACAAACCCTGGCTGACCAACGTGGTCATCAGCCCGGTTGGCGGCGACCCGGTGGCCGAATGGAAGATCGACTGGGCAGCCAAGCTGGCCGCCCGGGGTCAGTAGACCGGTCACCCCATCCTGTATCACCCGGTTGACCTGGGCTAAAGGGGGCAAACCGTGATCGGACGGAAGTTCATCCAGGTCCGTTCGCCCCGAATAAGAGAAGGCCTACGAGGGAACAGACAGCGACGCAGTCTTGCCCGCAGCGTAGCGGCAAGCTGCGTCGCTTTTGATGAAAAACTGGCCGCGCGTGAGCAAGCGGGCCGGTTTGGTTGCCTCACCAGCGTTGAATTTGCATAAAAACCCAAAACGTAAGATGTGAGGAGCTTGCCCACCAGGGCCAGGCTCTTCACGTTTCACGTTTTGCCGAAAGGAGTGTGTTATGCTGGCTTATATTATCCGCCGCATTATCTGGTCCATCCCGGTTATTTTACTACTCGCCTTCGCCATTTTTGCCTTGATGCGGGCCATCCCCGGCGGTCCGTTTGATTTTGTGGGTGACAAGAGTCTACCCAAGTCGGTGGTGCAAAACCTGGAGCGCCGCCATCACCTCGACTGGCCGCTGGGCTGGCAATTTTCCTCTTACGTTTTGGGAGATGATGTGACCGGCTTCATCTGCCAGGGCCTCTACTTTGTGCCTGGCTGTGACGTGGTCCAGGAATCGGCGGCGATGGGTGTTTCCCAGGGTTTAATTCGGGGCGACTTGGGCATGGCCCTGAAGCTACGCGGCCGTACGGTCAATCAATTGGTCAAAGAGTCTTTCCCTATCTCTTTGCAACTTGGCGTCATTGCCCTGTGTCTATCCGTGGCCATTGGCCTGCCGGCCGGTATTTTCGCTGCGCTCAAGCAGAATAGCTGGATCGACTATAGCAGCAGTTTTGTGGCGGTTATTGGACTGTCGATTCCCAGCCTGGTGATGGGTCCGTTGCTGATCTGGATTTTTCCCCTTACCCTGGGACAGCTTTATCCTCAACTTTTTGGCTGGATCCCCATTGCCACCTGGGGAGCCAAACCGCCTTTTATTCTGGGCATCTTTCCCAGCTCTTTGGGGCTGCAGTTCTGGGCCCATGCCCTGCTGCCGGCTATCGCCTTGGGGGTTGCTTTTTCAGCGTCAATTGCCCGCCTTACCCGGGCCAGCCTGTTACAGGTTATCCGCGAAGATTATATTCGCACCGCCCGGGCCAAAGGTCTGCGCGAACAGACGGTGGTGCTGCGGCATGCCTTAAAGAACAGCCTCATTCCAGTGATTACCGTGCTGGGGCCACTGCTGGCCGCCGTGGTGACCGGCACGTTTGTGGTGGAACAGATCTTCGGTATCCCGGGTATGGGCAAACATTTCGTCACCAGTATCGGCAACCGTGACTATACGGTCATTACCGGGGTCACTCTGGTCTATGCCGTTTTGCTGGTTTTGGCCAACCTGGTGGTAGATATCATCTATGCCTGGCTCGACCCACGCATCCGTTACGATTAGTCTCCAACTTGAAACTTGAGTATGAGAGAGGAATAAAAAATTATGGCCGTTGCTGAACAATCTCCTCAAGCTATGGCTGTGCTTGAACGCCGTGAGCGGACCCCCATGGGCGATGCCGTGAGTCAACTGCGGAAAAACAAATTGGCGGTCGGCTCGCTAGTTTTCATCATCGTCTTGATTTTGGCCGCCATTTTTGCCGATTATCTCAACAGCTACTACTTGCAGGGTTTTCAAGAGGAGCTGGATCGAACCAATCAAACGGCCTATTCCAAACAATCTTTGCAAGATAATAATGTCCTGCCCATGACCGAGTCAAAAAATCCAAATTTGGCCGGGTATATCTATTGGTTGGGAGCCGATAATTTGGGCCGGGACATCTATAGCCGCACTCTTTACGGGGCGCGCGTATCGCTTTCGGTAGCCATTGTAGCGTCGACGGTCAGTCTCATTATTGGGCTAATCTATGGCATGAGCGCTGGCTATGCTGGTGGACGTATTGATGATTTCCTGATGCGGGCAGTTGATTTTCTCTACGGCTTGCCTGTATTGATCGTAGTTATTTTAATGCAGGTCTATTTCAAATCCCTCTCGCGGCGGGGGGCTGAGAGTGATTTGGTCAGCTTTATGCTGGAAATTAACCAGGCTATGGGCGGTCTATTTTTTGTCTTTGTAGCTATTGGGGCCGTGAACTGGCTGGGGATGGCCCGGATTGCCCGCGGACAAACGCTGTCGATCAAACAGAAAGAGTTTGTGGAAGCGGCCAGGGCTACCGGAGTCAAAACCCATGGCATCATCTTCAGGCAAATTTTGCCTAACATCTTGGGGCCGTGTATTGTGCAGGAAACACTGCAAATTCCCGGCTACATACTATTTGAGGCTTTTCTCAGCTTCATCGGCCTGGGCGTTGACGCCCCTACGCCCAGTTGGGGCATCATGATCAACGAGGCCTACCAGGGCCTGCGCTCCTTTCCACATGAGTTGTTCCCGCCGGCCATTGCCCTGACCCTCACCGTCTTGGCCTTCAACTTTTTGGGCGACGGTCTGCGCGATGCTTTCGACCCGCGCCTGCGCGAATAACAGAGGTCAATCAGCCAATGGAACTTCAAAACAAAGCTGTTATTGTCACCGGCGCTAGCTCTGGCATTGGCCTGGAGATTGTCAGAACGTTAGCCAGGGCTGGGGCCAGGGTAGTGTTGGCCGCCCGGTCGATAGAGAAGCTGGAAAAAGCTGCTATGGAACTGGCGGCAACCGGCGCGACCGCCCTGGTAGTGCCCACCGATGTAACCCGTGCAGCCGATTGCCAGGCCCTGATCCGGGCCGCCCAAGATACTTTTGGCCAGATCGACGTCTTGATCAACAACGCCGGTTTTGCCCCTCCGGCCGCTATCCTGGAAACCACCGAAGAGATTTGGGACGCCACCCTGAACGTCTGCTTAAAAGGCGTCTACCTGATGACGCGGGCCGCATTGCCGGTAATGCTCGGTCAGACTGAGGGCGGTACGGTCATTAATATTTCATCCGTGGCCGGCAAATATGGCTACGAAAATTTGTCGGCCTACTGTGCCGCCAAATGGGGCCTGCATGGTTTTACCGAAGCCTTGCGGGCGGAATTATCCGGCCAAAATATTTACTTTCACCTCATCTGCCCGGCTGGGGTGGCTACACCCTGGTGGGCTACTCGCCACGACCCCCAACCGGATGAAGTGATGGCCGGCATGATTCAACCTCAAGAAGTAGCCGAGGCAGTTCGCTGGGTTCTGAGCCAGCCTGACCGGCTGCAGATTGACGAAGTGGTGATCAAACACCGGCGTAGCCCGTGGGCAAGTTCCCAAAATATTAGCGCAGACACCTGACAAGTGACGAATGTCACTATTTTATTGTGACATATGACACTAGGCAGGTAGAGCGACGTGTGGTATGATAAAGGTGCAGCATCGGACAGAGGCAAGAGGTAATCTCCTTTTGACTCTCCTCCTCGAGCCGGCAGGTACCCCCCCGACCTGCCGGTTTTTTATTTTTGTGGCAACAATACGAAATCAACAAAAGAAAGGCCAGCGCTAATAAGCTGGCCTTTCTTTTGTTTGAAGAGATTGAGAAAAATTAGCTTGATGCCCGTGTGACACCACTACTATTTTTTCCCTGTTGTAGTGACATCATACAACAGTTGGCAGGCGCTTGAAAACCCCAAATTTTGGGGGTTATTGGAGATGGCTATCCCTATGACCAACCAACATATGATTGGGTTTGACATTAATGGTATACTTAAGCATAGAGGAATAGTAAATTTTTCAATCGTTGGCCTAACAGCTTGATTGCTGTGGCAGCGCTCAGGCAGATGTCGAACAGACAGTTACCGGAGATACGTTATGACCCCATTCTTACAACTGGCGCTGGCTCTGGCCCTGCTCATCACGGCCGCCAAATTAGGCGGATATGCCAGCGTAACATTGAGGCAACCCTCTGTTCTTGGTGAACTGGTGGCCGGCTTGATTATTGGGCCTTCGGTATTAAACATGCTCCACTGGCCGTTCTTTACCAATGAACATCTGGGCGAAACCATTGCCCAGTTTGCCGAATTGGGGGTGCTATTACTGATGTTCATTGCCGGTCTGGACCTGCATCTGAGCGACCTGGTCCAATCGAGTAAGGTTTCGGCGTTGGCGGGAACGTTGGGAGTCATTTTTCCGGTGGGTATGGGCTACGGCTTGGCGCAACTCTTTGGCCTCGAGCCGCTGCCATCGCTGTTCATCGGGCTGATTCTGGCGGCCACCAGTGTCAGCATTTCAGCCCAAACACTAATCGAATTGAATGTGCTGCGTAGTCGAGTTGGCATCGGCCTGTTGGGCGCAGCGGTGTTTGACGATATTCTGGTGGTGCTAGGGCTGTCGGTGATCGTGGCGATTGCCAGCGACGCTGGCGGCGGCCTAGTCGGAGTTGGGCTGATTGTCGTGTGGATGGGGCTGTATCTGGCCGGGGCGATTATCTTTGGCCTGTGGCTGATACCCGGCCTGACCCGGCGAACTGATAGCTGGCCGATCAGCCAGGGCGTTATCGCCTTTACTT
>CAYZHI010000135.1:0-7743 GCA_964477335.1 uncultured Caldilineaceae bacterium
GGCTGTGGGCGATACCGTCATATCGGGGCCAAATGCCGAAATTCGGGTTGGTCATGCCCTGCCCATCTATCGTATTCCCCTTGGTACCCAACTCCATAACATAGAGTTACAGCCCGGTAAAGGTGGACAACTGGTCCGGTCGGCGGGAACGTCGGCCCAGCTACTGGCTAAAGAGGGCGATTACTCTCAGATTCGATTACCCAGTGGTGAGGTGCGCTATATCAGCCAAAACTGCCTGGCTACTATCGGACAGATTGGTAATGTGGAGCACAGCAATATTGTTTTGGGTAAAGCGGGTCGTAAACGTTGGCTGGGTGTGCGCCCATCGGTACGTGGCACGGCGATGGACCCCAATAGCCACCCCCATGGCGGCGGCGAAGGTCGCTCACCTGTGGGCATGGCGGGACCAAAAACTCCCTGGGGTAAGCCTGCCCTGGGGGCCAAAACCCGCAAGAATAAGCGAACCGACAAATATATTGTCCGTAGTCGGCGCCAGAAGCGGCGATAAGGAGAAGTAACTGATGACTCGTTCTCTGAAAAAAGGGCCTTTTGTAGAGCCGAAATTGCTCAAGAAAATCGAAACCATGAATGCTGCTGGTGAGAAACGCGTTATTCGGACCTGGTCGCGCGCCAGCACCATTTTTCCGCAAATGGTTGGGCACACCATCGCCGTACATGATGGGCGTCGACACGTTCCTATCTATGTTACTGAAAATATGGTTGGCCATCGTCTGGGTGAATTTGTGCCAACCCGGTATTTCCGCAGTCACGTGGCCAAAGAAAAGTCAAGCCGTCGCTAGAACAAGAGCGCAGGTTTAAGGCTCAAATCAAAGCGGTGATCTCAAGAATAGGGTAGTGAACATGGCAGATTTTCAAGTTAGAGCGGTAAGTAAATATATTTTAGGGTCGCCCATAAAGATGCGTCGGGTGGTAAATTCGGTCCGCGGGATGCGGGCTCAAGAAGCGTTGGAAGTACTGGGGCTGTTGCCGCAGCGGGCGGCAGAACCGGTGGCCAAAACTATCAAGAGCGCCCTGGCTAATGCCGAAGAAAATTATGCTCTTGATGCCGAAGATATGGTCATTGCCCAGATTGCGGTGGATGAGGGGCCTCGGTTGCGGCGGGCGCGCTATGGCGCCCGAGGGCGATTTAAGCCAATCAAAAAACGAATGTCTCACATTACCGTGGTGCTGGAAGAAAATGCGGAGGAGTGGGCCAGCGAATAGGCCACACAAATCAATCTCGTGTCCGGCTCTAAGCAGAGCGTGAAATTGGGTTCGTCAAGTTTAGTTTGGCAAAGGAGAGTGTCATTTGGGCCGCAAAGTTCATCCGATAGGATTTAGATTAGGGATCATTCAAGATCATCGAGCTCGCTGGTACGCTGAGGGGAAAGATTACACGCAGTTGTTGGAGGAAGACCTGGCAATTCGGAAATTAATCTATGATACCCAGGAGCGGGGCGCGGTGGCGGATATCGAAATTGAACGGCTGCCGGCGGCAAAACAGGTAACTGTTAAAATTAGTACCGCTAAACCCGGCATTATTATCGGCCGTAAAGGGGCTGCGGTTAACCAGCTACGCAAGCAACTTCAGGACTTGACCGAGAAGAAAGTGCATATCGACGTTTTGGAAATCGATAACGCCGACACGAATGCCTTTCTGATTGGTGAAAATATTGCCATGCAGATCGAGCGCCGGATTTCTCATAAGCGGGCGATGAAACAGGCTGTTCGCCGGGCCATGAAGGCCGGGGCCAAGGGCATCATGATTACCTGCAGTGGTCGATTGGGTGGCGCCGATATGGCTCGCCAAGAAAGTCAACGTGAAGGACGGATTCCCCGCCACACGCTGCGAGCTGATATCGATTATGCCAATGTCGAGGCGTTGACCACTTTTAGCAAGATTGGCATCAAGGTGTGGGTTTACAAAGGTGATATTTTGCCCAGAGCCAAAGAAGAGCCGGTTGGGGCTTACGTGTCGCCGTAATGTCACTCTTAACAGATTGAATGATGATGGGATAATGCCTTATGTTAATGCCGAAACGTGTCAAATACAGAAAGCAGATGCGCGGCCGGATGAAAGGTCGAGCTTCTCGTGGGGCCAAGGTGACTTTTGGTGAATTCGGTTTGCAGGCCGCCGAGCCTTGTTGGATGACCAGCCGTCAAATTGAGGCTGCTCGCCGGGCCATTGTGCGCTACGTGCGCCGCGGTGGAAAATTGTGGATCCGAGTTTTTCCTGACAAGCCAGTTACGGCCAAACCAGCCGAAACTCGAATGGGGAGTGGTAAAGGGGCGGTAGATCACTGGGTAGCAGTCATCAAACCGGGCCGGGTGCTCTTTGAGATTGCCGGCGTAAGTGAAGATCAGGCTCGAGCAGCGATGCGGTTGGCCGCCCATAAATTACCTATTAAGACCCAGTTTGTACGGAGAGTGGATTAGGAGTGTGGGTGATGAAGGCGTTTGAAATAAGGAATTTGTCGGACGACGAAATTCGCACAAAAGTTGACGAAGCTTACGAAGAACTCTTTAATCTACGGTTTCAACTGGCTATCGGTCAGGTTAAAGACCCCAGTCGCATCGGTTTGTTGAAGCGGGATATTGCTCGGATGAAGACAGTCCTGACTGAGCGTAAGCTGGCGGCTGCGTCATAAAATTGTTTATTATGCTTATTTACCAGTGTCAGGGATAGGATTATGGCTAGAGAGCAACGTAAAATTCTGGTAGGCCGGGTCACCAGTGATAAAATGGATAAGACCATTGTAGTGCAGGTAGAGCGGATGAAACGGCATAGCCTGTATGGCAAGGTGGTCCGTCTCCACAAAAAGTATAAGGCCCACGATGAACAAAACAGCGCCAAAATTGGCGACCTGGTCAAGATTATCGAGTCCCGGCCCGTTAGTAAAGAAAAACGATGGGCTTTAGTAGAAATCTTAGAGAGTAAAGAGTCCTGAGAACGCAACTTGATCTCGTTCCGAAAGATTCTTGGAGTAGTGAAACGATGATACAACAAGAAAGTCGCCTGAAAGTTGCTGATAATAGCGGGGCTAAAGAAGTGTTGTGTATTCAGGTGGTGGGCGGCTCTAGACGCCGTTATGCCAGAATAGGCGATGTGATCATTGCCACCGTAAAACAAGCCGCGCCGCAAGGTTCTGTGAAAAAGGGTGATATTGTCAAAGCCGTAGTTGTGCGGACTACCAAAGAGGTAGGGCGCCCGGATGGCTCTTACATTAGATTTGACGACAATGCTGCAGTAATTCTGGACTCTGAGGGTAAAGGGCCGCGCGGGACACGGATTTTTGGCCCGATTGCTCGTGAGTTGCGGGAAAAGGGTTTTATGCGGATTGTGTCATTAGCCCCCGAGGTGCTTTAACCAGGGTAAGTGGTAGCAAGGAGTTCGACATGCAAAGAATTAAGAATGGTGATCTAGTACAAGTTATTAGCGGCAACGAAAAGGGCGCCCGAGGGGAAGTTAAGGAAGTGAAGCTTGGTTGGTGGGTTGATCGCACTCGAACAAATAAAACGCGTAACCCTGAAAAAGATAGGGTGATTATTGCGGGAGTCAACCTTCGCAAAAAACATCAGCGTCCCATCAGCCAGACTCGCACCCAAACGGGTATCATCGAGCGGGAAGCCCCCATCCATATTTCCAATGTGATGCTGGTGTGTCCTCACTGTGATGAAGCGGTTCGGGTGAAGTTCGATAGTGACGGGGTCAAGAAGATACGCATCTGCAAGCGGTGCGGTGGGGCCATTGACAAATAGCTGGCGGATAGTCGCTGGCTGGCTGCAGATATTTAGCAGGTTAAGGATAGAATTATGCCTCGGTTAAAAGATATGTATAAGGAAGAGGTGGTACCGGCTCTGCGTAATGAGTTTGCGTATTCCAATGTGAATGAGGTGCCGCGCCTGAGCAAGGTTGTAGTGAATATTGGGTTGGGCGAGGCTCTGCAAAATGCAAAAGCGTTGGAACACGCTTCTCAGGACCTGGCCGCCATTACCGGTCAAAAAGCAATTGTAACGCGAGCCAAACGGTCTATCGCCACTTTTAAGTTGCGCGAAGGTAATCCCATTGGCTTAAAAGTTACCCTGCGCGGTAATCGAATGTGGGATTTTATGGATAGATTATTGAATATCTCTTTGGCTCGCCAGCGTGACTTCCGCGGTGTGTCGCCCGATGCCTTTGATGGCCGCGGCAACTACAATCTGGGCCTGGCCGAGCAACTGGTGTGGCCAGAGATCGAATATGACAAGATTGACAAAATCCGTGGAATGGAAATTAACATTATAACTACGGCCAAGAGTGATGAAGAAGGCCGCCGTTTATTGGCTTTGTTAGGAATGCCCTTTAGAAGGAAGAGGTAATATATGGCCAAGAAATGTATGCCCATTCGGGAACAGCGCCGGAAATACGCGGTCCGGGTGCGGAATCGTTGCAGCCAGTGTGGACGGCCACGGGCCTATATGCGTCGCTTTGGTTTGTGTCGCATCTGCTTTCGAAAGCTGGCCAGTGAAGGCAAGATTCCCGGTGTGGTGAAGTCGAGTTGGTAGGTGGGCTATCAAGTTTTACTGGTGGCCGTAATTAATTGATGGATTTCAAGGAATAAAGAGGACCCAGATGAATGCAATAGACCCTATTGCCGATATGCTCACCCGTATTCGAAATAGCGGCATGGTTCATCAAAATCAGGTGGCTATGCCTAGCTCGAGAATGCGTGAAGCTATTGCCAAGATTTTGAAAGAGGAAGGCTTTATCAAGGATTACGAGGTTCTGCCCGGAAAGAATTCGGCAACCTTGTTGATTCATCTCAAATATACGCGTGAGCGCCGTCCACGGCCGGTGATTGCGGGATTAGTGCGGGTCAGCAAGCCTGGCCGGCGCACGTATTGTGGCAAAGGGGATATCCCGCATGTAAGAAGTGGGTTGGGTATCTCGATCCTCTCGACGCCAAAAGGGGTGATGACCGGGCAACAGGCGCGGCGACTGGGCGTGGGTGGTGAAATTCTGTGTTACGCCTGGTAAAATGCGGTTGAATACACAGGTAGTGAGGTGATACGATGTCGAGAATAGGTAAGTTGCCGATTACGATTCCCACCGGGGTAACGGTCAATATCAACAAAAACGCGGTTTCGGTTAAGGGCCCCAAGGGAGAGTTAATTCATAACTTTCCACCCGAGATAACCATTGCGGAAGAAGAGGGTAAGCTGGTGGTTACTCGCCACAGCAACCACCGGACCCATCGAGCCAAACACGGTTTGGTCCGGGCCTTGCTTAATAATATGGTGGTTGGGGTTAGTGATGGCTTCAAAAAACAGCTTTTTATTGAAGGTGTTGGTTACCGGGCCAATGTGGATGGTAAAAATTTGGTATTGAGCGTGGGCTATTCTCACCCTGTCCGGTTTGAACCGCCGACCGGAATTGCTTTTGAGGTCGATAAAACAGGCCGTGAGCTAGTGATAACCGGGATCGACAGAGAAATGGTGGGTGAGCTGGCGGCTCGCATTCGTCGAGTGCGTCCCCCCGAACCGTACAAAGGTAAGGGTATTCGCTATTTTGAGGAAAGAATCCGGCGCAAAGCTGGCAAGGCCGGTAAAGCCGGCAAATAGCTGGCCTGACTCAATATTGAAATTTGAGCCGGTTATGGTGGAGAGTAAAAACTATGGGAAAAACAAATTCAGCGGATGTGGCCAGAAAGCAACGCAAGGCGCGTGTCAGAAAGAGAATTTCCGGCACAACTGAGCGACCTCGTTTGAATGTATTTCGCAGTTTGAGTCACATTTACGCGCAAGTCATCGATGATACCAAAGGGGTCACGCTGGCGTCGGCCTCTAGCCTGGATGCCACTATTCGTGGGGCCAAGGATAAAAACAAGACAGAAATGGCGACCCTGGTGGGTAAGTTGGTGGCCGAACGAGCCACCGATGCCGGCATTAGCACTGTTGTCTTTGACCGGGGTGGTTATAAATATCACGGCCGGGTTAAAGCATTGGCCGAAGCAGCCCGGGAGGGCGGCTTAAAGTTTTAGTAATATTTCTCTGGCCTCGCAGACTCAGTATGAGGAGGATTTATGGCAAAACGTGAATTTGAAGACGCTATCGAAGAACTTGATGAGCGAGTAGTGCATATTGCCCGCACCGCCAAAGTTGTTAAAGGTGGGCGCCGGTTCAGCTTTAGAGCTGTGGTTGTAGTCGGAGATAACAATGGTAGCGTCGGAGTAGGGATTGGTAAAGCGCGCGAAGTGCCGGAGGCGATTCGCAAGGGTTCTGAGCAGGCCCGGCGCAACATGCGGAAAATTGCCCTAACCGGTAGAACCATTCCTCACGAAATAACAACCCGTTTTAGCGCGGCTGAAGTATTTTTGAAGCCGGCTACACCCGGTACTGGCGTAATTGCCGGTGGTGGTGTGCGCGCCGTGGTCGAGGCGGCCGGCATTCACGATATTTTGACCAAAAGCAAGGGTAGCGCCAATATTTTAAATGTAGTTAAGGCTACTCTCAAAGCCTTGAATGAATTGCAGGACCCCGTTGAGGTGGCTCAACATCGAGGCGTTCACGTCAGTCGGGTGCAGCCGTTCTGGGTTGGACGAGGTAACCATGGCTGAGAAAATCACAAAAGCGTTAAAAGTAACTTTAATCAAGAGTCCTATTGGTTATTCAACGCGTCACAAAGGGACAGTTCGTGCCCTGGGACTGCACCGGATGGGACAAACGGTTGAGCACGATGACACCCCGGTGATTCGGGGCATGATCCAGAAAGTTGCTCATTTAGTTGAGGTTGAAGAAGCTTAGCATTCAGTCTGGTGTGATCAGCTTTTGGCCGGAAATTTGAGGTGGGACGCGCCGGTAGCTGAAAGCTTAGTTGTGGAGGCATTAAGGTATGGAGTTGCATGAATTAAGACCTGTTCCTGGCAGCAAAAAACGGCGCAAGAGAGTCGGGCGTGGGATGGCTTCTGGAAGCGGCAAAACTTCTGGGCGCGGCATGAAAGGGCAGGGCGCTCGCTCCGGCGGCGGCAAAGGTCCTTATTTTGAAGGCGGCCAGTTGCCTTTGGTGCGGCGTTTACCTTTCCGCCGTGGTTTCACTAATATTCATCGGGTGGAGTATAAGCCGGTAAATCTGGATCGGATCCAGGAAAAGTTTGGCGATAGCGACCAAGAAGTAACTCCAGAAGTGTTGATTGAGGCCGGCATTATTAAACGGTCTGATAAGGCTGTCGCCATCCTGGGTGATGGTGAACTGACCTCAGCTTTGACCATAAAAGCGCATCGTTTCTCTAAAAATGCCCAGGCCAAGATTGAAGCCGCGGGTGGTACCGTTGAAGTTTTGCCGTTAGCGTAGTTGGGTGAGGAAAAATAGATGCTAGAAGCTATCCGAAATGCCTTTGCTCTACCAGATTTGAGGCGTAAGATTGTATTTACGCTGTTGATCCTGATCGCCTATCGCGCCGCGGCCCACATACCAGTACCAGGGGTGGATTCGGCTGCACTGCAACAATTTCTGGAGTCTGGTAGTCAAGGCAGTACGATCGTCCAGTTTTTGAACCTGCTTTCAGGCGGCGCGTTGGTGCGGCTCTCGGTCATGGCGATGGGAGTTTATCCCTATATTACCGCCTCGATCATTATGCAGCTGCTTACGCCTTTGATTCCGCAATTGCAGGAACTTTCAAAAGAGGGTGAGCAGGGTCGAAACAAGATTAATATGTACACCCACTGGCTGGCCGTGCCGATGGCGTTCTTGCAGGGGTATGGCCA
>CAYZHI010000135.1:7753-8545 GCA_964477335.1 uncultured Caldilineaceae bacterium
CTTTGGCTTCAATGTGGATCCCCTGGCTACAATTGCCACTCTGCTGACGATGACCGCCGGTACGATGATCGCCGTCTGGATGGGTGAGCTGATTACCGAACAGGGTGTTGGCAATGGCGTATCTATCATCATCTTCGGCGGGATTGTGGCCCAGATTCCCAGCCAGATTGCCAACTTCATTAGCCGCCAGGAATGGCTCAACCTGGTCCTATTTGCTGTCATCACTGTTTTGACGATTGCGGTCATCGCCTTTGTGCAGGAAGGCCAACGCCGGATCCCGGTGCAATACGGCAAGCGAGTGCGCGGCACTAAGGTCTATGGTGGACAAAGTTCGCACATACCGCTGCGGGTCAATAGCGCCGGAATGATCCCGCTGATCTTTGCCCAATCGATTATGATCTTTCCAAGCGCTGTGGCCAGCTACTTCCAATTTAGTGAGATACCGTTTGTGGCTAATATATCCAACGCCATCGTGCAGTGGTTTAGTCCCAACCCCACCTCATGGCCTTACTGGATTCTCTATTTCGTGATGGTGGTTGGCTTCACCTACTTCTATACCGATGTTATCTTCAAGCAGCAGAACCTGGCTGAAAATCTACAGCGTCAGGGCGGTTTTATTCCCGGGTTGCGTCCGGGCAAGCGGACTGAGGTTTATCTCAACACCGTATTGCAGCGGATTACCCTGGTTGGGGCGTTGATGTTAGGAGGGGTGGCAATCTTGCCCTGGCTGGTCAATATCGTCCCCGGAGTCGGTCAGAGCGGCTCGCAAACCCAGGCCTTACTCATCACCAG
>CAYZHI010000136.1:0-8528 GCA_964477335.1 uncultured Caldilineaceae bacterium
ATAAATTATGCTTTTCTGCCAAAATCTGTCATCATTTCTGCGGAGTTTTCAGAACACATCCGGCCAAAATTGACGCAATCCAGCTGACCACCTATAGTATGGCAACTATGCTCACTTATCAGAAAATCGACCATCAAGCGAGCTGGGATCAAGCGCTGGCGACTCTGCCCACTGCTCACGTCCTGCAGAGTTGGGGCTGGGGCGAATTCAAGAGTCACTGGGGTTGGTCGGTGCAGCGCCTGCTGTGGACAGATGGCGACGCGCCGGTCGCTGCGGCCCAACTCCTGCGCCATCCAATTCCCCATACCCCCTGGAATTTTCTGTACGTATCGAAGGGGCCAGCTCTGGATTACGGTAATCTTGATTTGGTTGAGCAGGTGCTGGTCGATCTGGAGTCCTATGCCCGCCGGAGCTGGGCGCTATTCGTCAAAATTGATCCCGATGTGCCGCGCCAATTGGGAGAAGTCAGGCCCGACCAACCGCTGGAACCAACCGGCCTGGCCGTCGCCAACCTGCTGAATCAGCGCGGCTGGCGTCTATCTTCCGAGCAGATCCAGTTCCGCAACACTGTCCTCATCGACCTGACTCCCTCGCCGGATGATCTGTTGGCCGCGATGAAGAGTAAATGGCGTTATAATATTCGGCTGGCCGAACGGCAGGGCGTGACCATCAGGCCAGGTGGTCAGGCTGATCTTGCCGCATTCTATCAAATGTACGCTGAAACGGCAACGCGGGATGGTTTCTTGATTCGCCCCGAAACCTATTACCGGGAGGTGTGGACGCGCTTTCTGGACTCCGGGCAGGCCGAGCTGTTATTAGCTCTGGTCGAGCAGGAAATTGTCGCCGGTCTGATGTTGTTTTTCTGCCAGCAGACGGCCTGGTACATGTACGGCGCCTCCACCGGCCAGCATCGCCAGCGGATGCCCAATCACGCCCTCCAATGGGCCGCCATCAGCCGGGCCAAAGCGCGCGGCTGCCAGCGCTATGACCTGTGGGGCGCGCCCGATGTGTTCGAGGAATCGGATCGACTTTGGGGCGTGTATCGCTTCAAGCAAGGCTTTGGCGGGCAGGTGGTCCAATGGTTGGGGGCGTATGATTACCCGGTCAACCGGGCGCTTTATTTTACTTTTACCCAGACTATGCCTCGCCTGCGCGCCCTCTTGCGCCGGCTGAGAGCCGCACCCTGACATTGACCTGATTTGATAATTGACTTCCCTTTAACTGCGCGTACAATCCTGGTTTATGCAAGCCATCGGTGTAGACATCATTGATATCGACCGCCTCGCCTGGAGCATCGACCGTTTTGGCGACCGCTTTCTCCGGCGCGTCTATACGGAGCAAGAACTGCTCTACTGCAACGGCCGGATCGAGTCATTGGCGGCGCGCTGGGCGGCGAAAGAGGCTGTGGCCAAAGCCCTGGGTTGCGGCATCGGTCACATTACCTGGCGAGAAATTGAGATAGTCAACGATGACAGGCGACGGCCAACAGTGCGTTTATACGGCGCAGCCGCAGAACTGGCCGCCCAACTCGGCATCCACCAGTTTGCCGTTAGTCTTTCCCACGCCAAAGATTACGCCGTGGCTTTTGTAGTAGGGGAAATTGAAAATTAACAATTATCAATTGATAATTGCTTTAGTCTCCTGTCCCGCCGGAGGCCGGAATAGGTACAGGCGCCGAATCGCCGCTGTAGGCAGCAATCCAGACACCCAGCAGGTTCTGTGCAGTTTGAGCGGGAATGGCAAAAGCAATCCCCTCGGCTACGCCCCGATCTTCACTCTCCCGAATGATAAAAGTATTGATGCCAACCACTTCCCCCTGCCGGTTGATCAGCGGCCCACCGGAACTGCCCCGGTTAATAGCTGCATCAGTTTGAATCAAACCGTCGATAACGTGATCTTCCATTTCCAGCGCCCGATTTAAACCGCTGATGATGCCAAAGCTAACCGAATTAGGAAAATCACCGAGAGGACTGCCAATGGCGTAGACTTCCTGGCCTAACCGGACCGTGGTCGAGTCGCCCCAATGGATGGGAGACAATCCCTCCAGGCTGATCTTCAAGATGGCCAGGTCTTCGGTCGGGTCGGTGGCGATAAGTTGAGCCGCTACCTCCCGGCCATCGGCCAGAATGATCCGCAATTCGGTGGCGTTCTCAACCACGTGATTGTTGGTGGCAATATAACCGCGGCCATCCACAATTACCCCAGAGCCAACAACTTGCCCTTCGTCGTTGCTGAAGCTCAAAACATTGGCCTGCTCGTTGATGACGGTGACCACCGAGGGGATGATCTGGTCAATAATATCTTCCACGGACGGGGTGATGACCGGTTCAGGCGTTGCCGTGGGGGTTGGCGTGGCCGCCGGAGCGGGCGTGGGGGTTGGCTGGAGCGTGGGGGTCGGCGGCTGACTCAACCAGGCCAGGCCATCCGAATCATTCACCCACAGCAGCATCCCTCCGCCAACGATGCCACCCAATACCCCACCCAATAAAAATACCAGACCCAACAAAATCAACACCATGCAACCGTTCAGTCCGGCCAGGTGTAAAGCCATGGATTGGCTGCGCCGGTGAGCCTGGGCCGGGGCAGCTTTGACAGGGGGTTGTGATTGTTGGCCGGGGGCAGCTGTAGAGGGTGGAGGCGATATCGAACGCGTCTTATCCAGGACTGTATGGCCGTAGGTACTGGCATGTCGAGCCCGGGCGATATTGATGGGATTGACCACCCTGGCCTGATCGTCATCTGGCTGCGGTTGGACTGGCTGTTGACCGGCCGACTTTGGGGTTGGTTTTTGAGTGGCAGACATTTAGGCAAGCACCTCGATCCCGTGACCCGTAGTAACTTGACCAATAACCCAGGCTGCCTCACTCCGGCAGGCGCTCAAAAAATCGTCCAGCCGGTCGGCCGGAACGGCCAGCAGCAACCCCCCCGAAGTTTGGGCGTCCCACAGGAGCCACTGCCGGTCCTCCGGCAGGCCGAACGCAAAAGTTACCTCTTTTTCATAATACATCTTATTATTTGACGTGCCGCCCGGAAAGACGAAATCGGCGGCATAGATGGCGGCTCCATCCAGCAGCGGTATCTGGTTCAACTCAAGCACAAGCTTGTAGCCCGAAGCCGTGGCCATCTCCAAGCCATGGCCCAGTAGGCCAAAGCCGGTAATGTCAGTCACCGCCTTGATGCCCCCAACGGCCTGAGCCGCCTGAGCCGCCTGGCGGTTCAATCGCTTCATCCACTCGACCATGGGCGTTACGTGGGCCGGATCGACAATGCCCCGTTTAAGGGCCGTGCTGATGGTGCCGGTGCCCAACGGTTTGGTCAAAACCAGCTTGTCGCCCGGTTTGGCCCCCCCCTTGGTAAAAATCCGGTCGGGATGGACCAGGCCGGCGACAACCAGGCCATATTTAGGTTCGTCGTCGGTGATGGTATGGCCGCCGGCAATTACTGCGCCGGCTTCGATAACCTTGTCGGCGCCGCCGCGCAGAATATCGCTGATGATTTCCGGCGGCATCGAGCCGGGAAAGGCGCCTACATTCAGAGCAAAAAGCACTTCCCCGCCCATGGCGTAGACATCGCTCATGGCGTTGGCCGCGGCGATAGCGCCGTAGTCGTAGGGATCATCCACAACCGGCGTAAAAAAGTCGGTGGTGTTGATGATGGCCTGCTCGTCATTCAATTGATAGACGGCAGCATCATCAGCCACACCCAGACCAACCAGCAGTTGAGGGTGGTTATTGTGGCTAAATAGATTTTGCAGCGGGCGCAGCACCTGCGCCAGGGCCTCTGGGGCCATTTTGCTGGCTCAACCGGCGCATTTAGCCAGCGCCGTGAGTCTTATCTGCTCGCGCGTCAAAGCGGCTGTCTCCTTTATGAGTGAACAGTAATCAGTGATCAGTGACTACTAATCACTATCCTATTTTACCTTATTTCGAACTTAAGGCAAACAGTATTAAAATAAGCGGTAGCAGAAAATGACGTTCACGTCACCTTGCCCGATGTGTCATCTGTCCAAGTTAATTGTGACATTCATCACTAGACCTATGGCCTGCTATCGAATATACTGAATGATTGTGGCAACCAAAGGCCGTCCCCATATGGATAACTACTGGTTGCATTCAAATGAGAATAGTCTACAATCAAACTAAACACATGGAGTAGCAGATCAATGCTAGAATCATTATTCAATCCCGAGTCCATAGCCATTATCGGCGCGTCGCGGACGCCGGGTAAGCTGGGTTATGCCATTTTAGCCAATGTCATCGAAAGCAAGTATGGCGGCTCTATTTATCCGATCAATCCGACGGCCGATGAAATTCTGGGCTGCCAGGTTTATCCCACGCTGGCCGACGTACCGGGTCCGGTTGGTCTAGCGGTGATTGTGGTGCCGGCCAAGTATGTGATGGACGCGCTGCGCGACTGCGCCAATAATAAGGTCGGCGCGGTCATCGTGATTTCCGCCGGTTTCCGGGAAACCGGCCGCGAGGGGCTGAAGTTGGAGCGCGAGATGGCCGAGATCGCTGAGCAGCACAATATGCCTATCGTCGGCCCAAATTGCCTGGGGGTCATTGATACCATTGTCCCTTACAACGCCTCTTTTGCCGTGGGTATGCCCCGGGCCGGTCGCATCGCCTTTATGTCCCAGTCGGGGGCGCTGTGCACCGGCATCCTCGACGTGGCTCTGGCCCAAAATATCGGCTTTTCCCGCTTTGTCTCCCTGGGCAACAAAGCTCATCTCAATGAGCTTGATTTTCTGCGCAGTTGGGCCGATGACGAGTACAGCAGTGTTATTATGGCCTACCTGGAAGGCATTCAGAATGGTGAGCGCTTCATCACCGACGCCCGGGTTATTACCAAAAAGAAGCCGGTGATTGCCATCAAGAGCGGCACGACCAGCGGCGGCTCGCGGGCAGTCTCCAGCCACACCGGCACCCTGGCCGGCTCGGAGCGAGCCTACGAAGCCGCCTTTAAGCAGGCCGGCGTGCTGCGGGCCAACTCCATCGGCGACCTGTTCGACCTGGCTATTGCCTTTGCCCGCCAGCCGTTGCCCCGGGGCGACCGCATTGCCATTGTCACCAATGCCGGCGGTCCCGGCATTATGGCCACCGATGCTCTGGAAAAGAGCGGCCTGAAACTGGCCGGGCTGAACTCTGAAACTCAGGAGCGGCTGCGCCAGGCGCTGCCGGCCGCGGCCAGCGTGCTCAATCCCGTTGACGTGTTGGGCGATGCCATGTCTGACCGGTATAAAATTGCGTTTCAGGAAGTACTGGCGGACCCGAATGTCGATGCGATGGTGGTTATTCTAACCCCGCAGTTTATGACGGATATCAAAGAAACCGCCCAGGCTCTGGCCGAGGCCGCCGAAGCCCAACCGGCCGATCATAAAAAGCCGGTGATGGCCTGCTTTATCGGTGAGGCCAATATGAAAGAAGCCCAGCGCCTATTTTCTGAACGCAGTATCCCCAATTATCCGGTCCCTGAACGAGCCGCGGCGGCGATGCGGGCGATGGTCAGCCAGGCGGCCTGGGTGAAGGAGCCGCTGCCGGAGTTCAAAGCGTTCGAAGTCGATAAGGCCAAGGTGGCGGAGATATTCAAGCAGGTGCGGGCAGAAGGTCGGGTGCAGATTGGCGACGCCGAAAGCCGGGACATTCTGACGGCCTATGGCATCCGCATTCCACAATCGCAGTTGTGCGCCACAGCCGAGGAAGCGGTGGCGGCGGCGGATGAGATCGGTTATCCGGTGGTGATGAAGATTGCCTCACCCGACATTCTGCACAAGACGGACGTTGGCGGCGTGCGCGTCGGCTTGGAAAGTCCGACGGCGGTGCGGGATGCCTTTGATTTGATGGTCTACCGGGCGCAGAAGTACCAGCCGAACGCCCAGATTTGGGGCTGTCTGGTGCAGGAGATGATGCGTGGGGGCAAGGAAGTGATCACAGGCATGAACCGGGATCCGCAATTTGGGCCATTGGTGATGTTTGGTCTGGGCGGTATCTATGTAGAGGTGTTGAAAGACGTCTCATTCCGGGTGGCCCCGTTTGGACCGAAGGAAGCCCGGCAGATGATCGAGGAAATTCGGAGTTTCAGGCTGTTGAAGGGTGTCCGTGGCGAGCCGCCGGCCGATTTAGAGGCGGCGGTCGATGTATTGCTACGCTTATCGCAGTTGGTTACGGATTTTCCGGAGATTGTGGAGATGGACATCAACCCGCTGATGGTCTTTGAGCAAGGGCGAGGCGCGGTGGGCGTCGATATGCGCCTGATCCTGCAAGCCTAAAGGCGTAGCGGCTCACCTTCATTCAAGATAGAAAATTCAGGAGATATACAATGGCTGTAAATTTATATATACCTTCAACCCAAAATTTCTCCGGCAAGAGCGCCATCTGCGTGGCCTTTATGCACCGGTTTCAGAAGGATGGCTACAAGGTCGGTTATCTCAAACCCTTCAGCAGCGCCGCCCGGGTCTTGTCTGAAAGCAGCATTGACGAGGACGCCCGCTTTGTACAGGCAGCCTTCAAAATTTCGGAGCCACTGGAAACGTTGGCCCCGGTCGTGTTGACCCAGCAGCAGATGGAGAAGATTCTGGCCGAAGGTGGCGGCGATCATCGCCAGGTAGTCAAAGAGGCGGCAGCTAAAATGGCCCAGGGCAAGGATGTGGTGGTGCTGGAAGGCAGCAACAACTTCCGCGAGGGTTATATTGTCAAATTATCGCCGCCGCAGACAGTGGAATTACTCGACGCCAAAGTGGTGACGGTGATTGGCTACCACGATGACCTGCAGATGGTCGATGATGCCTTGATGACCAACGTCCGGATGGGTGAGCGGCTGGTCGGGGTGATCATCAATAATGTACCGATTAACCGGCTCGATTTCATTGAGAAGCAAGCTGCGCCGTATTTGAAACGGCAGGGGGTGGAAGTATTGGCCACGCTACCTCATGAGCCGGTGCTCCGCTCGATCAGTGTCAGCGAAATTGTGGCGGCCCTGGATGGCGAGGTGATCTGCGGTGAGTGCGGCGACGAGTTGGTGGAGCATCTGATGGTTTCGGCGATGAATGTTGAAAATGCGCTGAACTACTTCCGCCGGGTGACCAACAAAGCCGTCATCGTTGGCGGGGATCGGCCGGATGTGCAGTTGGCCGCCCTGGAAACGTCGACAAAAGCCCTCATTCTGACCGGCAATTTCCGGCCCAACCCGATGATCGAGGCCAGAGCCGAAGAGCGGAATGTAGCCATCATCCTCTCCAAATATGATACTTTCACCACGGTGGAAAAGGTGGAGAGGTTCTTTGGCAAGACTCGCTTCCGCCAGATTGAGAAGGTCATGCTCTTTGAAGACATTCTCAGCAAGGCGATAGATTTTAACAAGCTCTATCAGGCTATTGGCTTGAAGTAAATCGGTCTTCTCTGATAATATTTTCCACTCCCACCAGGAGAGAAACAATGACTATAAATCTGTATATTTCTTCAACCCAAGATTTTTCCGGCAAGAGCGCCATCTGTGTGGCTTTTATGCACCGGTTGCAGCAAGATGGCTATAAAGTGGGTTATTTGAAGCCTTTCAGCAGCGCCGCCTGGACTCTGTCGGAAAGTAGTGTTGATGAAGATGCCCGTTTCATCAAGAGCACATTCAACCTCGCCGAATCCTTGGAAACGCTGGCCCCGGTTGTGCTGACCCAGCAGCAGATGGAGAAAATTCTGGCCGAGGGCGGCGGCGACCATCGCCACGTGGTCAAAGAAGCGGCGGCCAAAGTGGCCAAGGGCAAAGACGTGGTGGTGATGGAGGGCAGTAACAACTTCCGCGAGGGTTACATCGTCAGTCTGTCGCCGTTGCAAACGGCCAAACTGCTGGACGCCAGGGTGGTGACGGTGATCGGTTACCAGGACGACTTGCAGTTGGTCGATGACGCCCTAATGGCCCAACTACGGATGGGTGACCGGTTGGTGGGTGTTGTCATCAACACCGTACCAAAAGACCGATTAACGTTTGTAGAAACCGACACCAAACCTTACCTGGAACAGCAGGGGGTTAGAGTTTTGGCAGTCCTGCCCCACGAACAACGGTTAGCTTCGATCACTATCGGTGAAATGGTGACCGCGGTTAACGGCCAATTGATTTGTACCAATTGTGAAGATGAACTGGTTGAGAATTTGATGGTATCGTCGATGAACGTGGAGCACTCGCTGGATTATTTCAGTCGAGTCGCCAACAAAGCGGTCATCGTTGGCGGCGACCGGCCGGACGTGCAGTTGGCCGCCCTGGAAACGTCGACCAAAGCTCTCATTCTGACCGGCAATTTCCGGCCCACCCCTATGATCGAGGACAGGGCCCAGGAACGGGGCGCCGCTATCATCCTTTCCAAACACGACACCTTTACCACGATTGAGAAGGTGGAGCGTTTCTTCGGCAAAACTCGTTTCCGCCAGCCCGAAAAGATCAAACTCTTTGAAGAGATCCTGGGCCAGGCCCTGGCTTTTGACCAGCTCTACCGGGCGATTGGTTTGAAGCCATAACGGTCTGCTTCAATCAAGTCGGGG
>CAYZHI010000137.1:0-8451 GCA_964477335.1 uncultured Caldilineaceae bacterium
GCCTGGTACCCATCTCGCAGTTGGCCGATTACCGGGTGCCGTCAGTTCAGGATGTGGTCCAATTGGGCGACGAAATCATGGTGATGGTCACCGACATCGACAACGATGGCAAGATTCGGTTATCACGGTTGGCAGTCCTGGAAGGCTGGAGCCTGGAAGAAGCCCGGCAGAATGATCGCCGGCCCAGTGGTCAACGCCAGGGCGGCCGAGACCGAGACCGGCGCGGCGGCGGTGGTAATCGAAACCGGCGCGACAGTGGCGGCGACCGGAATCGGCGACGGTAATCACTAAAGTTGAACTCCTCATTCCCAACCTGTAGTGTTGGGAATGAGGTAAAATCGCTTTCCATTGAACAATCAGCAGCCTGAGGGTGAGCAAATTCATGTATCCAAACCAGTTTGAGCCAGGGCAAAACCACTACTATCTAGACGATTACGATTTGGAGCCGGAACCACCGCCGCGGCGATCGTTTCTGAAAAAAGTGCTCCACCTGATGCGAGAAGTCCTGGAGACGATTGTCCCGGCGGTTTTGATTGCCTTGCTCATCAACCTGTTTATGGCCCAGGCCACCCGCGTTCACGGCCAGAGTATGGAACCTAACCTGCATACTGACCAGCGTTTGGTGGTCGAAAAGCTCTCGTACAACCGATATCTGCGGCAGTTTTTTGGTTTTGAGGGGCCACACCACGGCGACGTGGTCGTAATTCGGTTGCCCACGCAGGGCAATGAACTGCTGATCAAACGAGTCATCGGGCTGCCAGGCGACGTCATCGAAATTCACGATAACCAGGTATTTGTCAATGGGCAGCCTCTCCAGGAACCTTACCTGGCCGGCAGCACCTCAGGCTCTTACGGGCCAACCACTGTGCCGCCGTTAAACATCTTTGTTCTCGGCGATAACCGGAACTTCTCGAATGATTCGCGCAGTTTTGGCACTGTACCGCTCAAGAATGTGGTTGGGCGAGCCTGGTTCTCGTACTGGCCGCCGGATCAATTAGGCTTTATCCAGTAGTAATTTCAAGTTGCTTTCAGACAACCACCAAGAGATGCCACCCACCGCTGGTATCTCTTCTTTTATGGGGAGAAGTCCATTGAACGCGCCGCAATGGAGTCCGGCAACCAAACGAATCATCCTGGTCATCTGCCTGATTCTAATTGGCCTGGCTATCTGGCAATTCAGCATCGTCCTGGCCCCTTTAGTGGTGGCGGTCATTATCGCTTATTTGCTGAATCCTCTAGTTAACGGCTTGACCCAACGTACCCCCTTGAAACGAAAATGGGGCGCTCTTTTGGTCTACATTGCCTTTCTCCTGGTAATTCTGGTGTTGATCCCCACCCTGGCGGTACCCATCATCATTCGCCAGATTGCAGAATTAGACATTGATGTGCAAAAAATTGCCGAGCAATTGAATGATGCTAGGGCTTATGAGGCGATCATCGGCGGCTTTGTCATCGATATAAATGCCGTGGTGGAACCAATTAGAGGCAGCTTAAATCAGGTCTTTTCACCATTGGCAGGTTTGGCGGCCAATGTGGCGGTGGGGATTGCCGGCGGTTTTATTTGGGCCATCTTCATCTTTGTGGTGGCCTTCTACCTGTTATTGGATGCCAACCGTTTTAGCGCCTGGGTAGATAGTTGGATACCGCCGGCCTATGCCGAGGAGTTCAACCAACTCCGGCGCGAAATCGATGGCGTCTGGAAGGCATATTTTATCGGCCAGGTGACGTTGGCCATCATTGTTGGACTGGTTATTGGTCTGACTACCGCCCTGCTGGGTATCAAAAGCGCCTTTCTATTGGGCGTTATTGCCGCCATCCTGGAATTGATTCCCAACTGGGGCTATGGCATCTCCGGTTTTATTGGCGTACTCTTTGCTTACTTTCAGGGTTCTAGCTGGATACCTTTGCCGAACTGGGCCTTTGCGCTTCTGGTCGGTGGATTTTATTTTCTGATGTGGCAGTTTGACACTAATTATTTGGTGCCCCGCATCATCGGCCAACGTTTACAGCTACCGCCCGCGCTGATCATTGTCGGTATCATTGCCGGGGCCAGTGTGGGGGGCGCCCTGGGTTTATTTCTGGCTGCGCCAACTATCGCCACAATTCGAGTTATCGGCGGCTATCTCTATCGCCGGTTACTCGATTTGGAACCGTATGTGCTGGTCAGAAGACCCGTTATCCTCCCCACCAATAAGCAACCTCTCATCGACAAGTTGCCCACATCCAAGCAAGCAGAAACTGAAAGCCAGTCCTAAGGGGTTAGTTTAATGTTTGGTTGGGTGCAACCGGGAAGGTTTAACTTTTGGTATGAACCCTGGTGACATTTTGGAAGGATGCGGCCAGTTATTACAGCACGGTCGGTTAGTGGCCAAGGTTGATTATCATCTGACCATTCCCCGCGAGGTCTACTTCTTGATCAACCCCACAGGCAGCTTTCACCTCGACTATGAAGACTATCTCGGTGGTTTCATTCTGCTTACCCCTGACGATGCCGCCAAAATCACCCTGGCCGACTATACCTTGGTCCTGGCCGACCAGCGCAAAAAGACAATCCGGGTAGAACGCCGTTACAAGGCCACCCGGCGCCTCGGCCAGCCACGTATCTCATATTGGGTCAAGGTGATTAACGAGCAGACTGCGTGACTCAAACATCTTTGACGCACCGCGCTCCGTTTGCTATAATTGTACGTTTGTAAACCCTTAAAGGACCAATGATTTATGGCTGAAGATTTTCACGGCTCGGCGACTCAGGTGGGCGCCTCAATGGCCCCCAAACTGGAAGTCACTCGAGGCGAAAACATTGGAGAAATCTACAAAGTCAAACTCTTTACCCGTATTGGCCGGGAGCGGGACAACGACATCGTGCTGTTGGATCCCAAAGTTTCCCGTTATCACGCTCAGATATCCCTCGAATCCGGCCAATGGACCCTCACCGACCTGGGCAGCGCCAACCGCACCTTTGTCAATGAGACACCGATTACTGCGCCCGTTGCCTTGCAGGGCGGCGAACGGATCGGCCTGGGTGAACTGGAGTTAACCTTTCGGCTCCCGGTTCGGCCCGACGAGGACAGCGTGGTTCCGCCGCGGCGAACTCCGGTTGCGGCCGCCCCGGTCGTAGCGCCATCTACGGCGGCTGCAGCCGCCGGCGCCGCGCTGACCCAGCCGCAAACCCAGGGACCACCATCCCGGTTGATCTGGCTGGCCGGTGGTTTTATTGCTTTGCTGGCCGTGGTGGCGCTGGTCGTTTTTGTCTACGCCCTGATGGGTTCTTCTGGCGAAGAAACTGTCGCCGCTCAGCCAACCGCCCCTGCAATTAGTGAGGACAACAGCGCTGGCAAACCACCGCCCGGCGTGCCGGCCCCCGGTGACCTATCGTTGGTTTATGAAGAGGACTTTAGCGACTCTTTTGGCGGTTGGGATGACGCCTTTGATGCTTATACCACCAAGCAGTACGGCAATAACCGCTACCAAATTGAAGTAACAGCCAGTAACCTGGTGGCCTGGGGTTTGGCCAACCGGGATGTCGCCGACTTTGAGGTGCAGGTAGAAACTCGACGGGAAGATGGCGATGAAACAAATAGCTACGGCTTGCTGTTCCGTTTTGAAGATCGCAACAATTTTTACCGGTTCGATATCTCCGGTGACGGCTATTTTTTGTTGAGCAAACTGATTGGCGGTAAGTGGGCCACCCTGGTCGACTGGACTGAGGCGCCCAGTCTCAATACCGAATTGGGCAGCGATAATATTCTCAAAGTATCTGCCTTTGGACCAAATATTACAGTTTGGGCTAATGGCCAACCTCTGGCAACCGTCACCGACGACTCCCTGACCCACGGTAATTTTGGTTTTTTCGCCAGTACTTTTGGCGAGCCTTATATCTGGGTTAGCTACGACAATCTAAAAATGTGGACGCCCCAGGGCGACGAAAGAGCCATCACCATGATTCCCACGGCAACCCGCCCCAGCGCCCCACCGCCGACAGCCACCTCCTCACCCACACCGGTCTTACCGCCCACCAATACCCCCACCCCAGAGCCACAACCTGAAGCGACAGAAATTGAAGCTACCGTTGAAGCGACGCCCACCCCAAGCCCCACCACAACACCTACCACTACCCCCACCTCTGAACCGACCGCCACGCCGGTACCGCTGCCTGAATATGCCTCCCGCAGCCAAACGCTCGGCCGCGGTGAACAGCCGGTCACCGGGCGAATTGTCTTCCCGGTTTATGACCCGGTCCGCGGCACCTACGACATTTACATGGCCGATGCGGCTGACGGCGGCAACCGGACGTTGGTGCAAGAAAACGCCAGCCAACCGGCCCTCAGCCTGGAAGGAACCGAACTGGCCTACCGTTCCTGGCAGCCCGACCGCCGCGGCCTGTTTGCGCGAACGCTGGGTAGCAATGACGACTGGGGCTTCGATCTATTCTTTGAGTCGGCCCGGCCCCAGTTTTCGCCGGCCGATAAAAGCCTGATGTACCACTCCCGGGCCGGGGGCAAAGAACCGGCCATCTACCGGGTGATCGACGGTATTGGCCAGGTGATGCGTCGCGAAGGCTTTCCCATTCAGGGCGACGCAGCTAAATGGTCGCCAGATGGCCAACAATTTGTTTACAGTAGTTGTTTAGGCAGTAAGTGCGGCGTTATCCGGAGCAACATCGATGGCACTAATCCGGCCATCTTGAGCGACCATCCGAGCGACACCAACCCGGAAATCTCGCCTGATGGCTCCGCCGTTGTCTTCATGTCCAAGCGGAGCGGTGATTGGAAAATCTACCGGGTTGAAATTGACGACGGCACGATTACCGCCTTAACCTCCGATGATGCCAGCAGCGGCCTACCAACCTGGTCACCAAACGGGGATAAGATTGCTTTTGTCTCTAATCGCGACGGTCAATGGGCTGTCTGGGATATGGACCCCGACGGCGGCAATCAACGCCGCTTGTTTACTACCGGCGGCCCGGTAGACGGTATCGTCCAGCACGATGTTGCCAATAGCCGCGGTTGGGTTGAAGAAAATATCGACTGGATTCCATAAGGAGATTGGTGATAGGGCGACTGGAGATTCTGCCTTTAAATCTCCAATTCTCTAATCGCTAATCTCAAATTTCACAATTTTAACATTACCCAAAATGCCATGTTATTTCCCGTACCTGATCAACAACCCATTAGTATCTTGATTGCCCTCATCATCGGCCTGCTCATCACCGTTGGACTTATCGCCGCCATTGGTTTGACCGAAGCGCGCGAGTCGAGCGCGTTGGTTTCAACCCCAACAGCCACCAAAACGCCCACCAAACCACCTACCTCCATCCCAACGCCTTCACCAACCCGCCGGCCTACCGGCACCCCAACCGCCACCCGTACCCCCACCAATACGCCGACCCCAACCGTCACCAGCACGCCAACACCAACACCTACGCCTACCTTCCCACCAACTTTCACCCCAACCGCCACCTTTACCGTTATACCGGAGACCCCCGTCGACCCGGCGATTGTGGCTGAGACTGCGCCGGAGGTACAGCCGGAGGCGCAACCCGAAGCCAGCCTCAAACTTGATCTGTCGCAGTTGATTCCGTTAACCAGCACCCAGGTCAACACGCCAGCGCCCACCCCGCTCCCGGCGCCGCGGACGTTGCCGGTTCCACCTGATTTGCCCGACTACCCTGCCGCCGAAGATCATCTCTGGTTCAGCCGGCCCTTTACCGAGGCTTTCACTACCTGGGGCAGCTATTACTACCCCTATGGCACCAATGCCCGCGGTCGATTTTTCTGGCATTCGGGCATCGATATCCAGAACCCGCACGGAACGACCATCGTCGCCGTTGGCGACGGCGTGGTCACTTTTGCCGGTCCCGATGACCGGGTGGCCGTTGGCCCCTGGCCCGATTTTTACGGGCAGGCGGTCGTTATCGAGCATAGCCAGCGTTGGCTCGACCAGCCGGTCTACACCCTCTACGGCCACGTATCCAGAGTCCTGGTTCAGCCAGGCCAACAGGTCAAAACCGGCGACCCTATCGCCCTGGTAGGCCAGTTGGGCGTGGCTATTGGTCCCCATTTGCACCTGGAAGTCCGGGTGGGACCCGGCAATTACATCGACGCCCGCAACCCGGACCTGTGGATCCGGCCCGACCCCGGTTTTGGCGTGATTGCCGGCCGGGTCATCGATTATCAGGGCTATTTTGTACCCGAGCAACTGGTCACGTTGCATCGGGCTGAGGAACCCAGCCGCTTCTGGCGGCAAATCTATACTTATCCCGACAACGTGGTCAAATCAGACGACCAGTATGTTGAAACTTTCTCCTTCAGCGATGTACCCGCCGGCAGTTACTTCCTCAAAACCTTCTTCGATGGTCGCCAACTGACTATTCCGGTGACCGTAACCGACCAGGCCATCAGCTTTGTGGTACTCCGGCAAACCGAGCCCCCGTTGCCAACCCCCACCAACACCCCCATCACCGGCGCAGCCGACTCCGGGCAACCTCCCCCTGAACAGATTCAGTCACCCTGAACCGGGTTGCCGGCAGAATTATAACCAGATTCCTATGGATACCTGATAGTTCTTGTGTTATAATTCCCATAACTTGGCTTTGCGCTCCAATTCCTAACCCTTTACCACAGCTTTCCGCTAATCTGCTCCCTGACTTATTGCTACAACCTTTGCAACCAGGGTTTAGTAACTGTAGTTCCCAACAAAGTCGCACCAAGGCTTACCCGGGCAATCACCGATGCTGCTCACCAGCGATTGCCATACTCTGAACCAGCGGAAAATTCTCTGCTTTGATGCAAAAAGCAAAATATGCTCGTAATTTCACCGGAGCATGACTCGCTTTGTTGAGGCCGAAAATCTGGAGCCTTATCATTCAACCTTAAGGCGGCAATGTTCTCGGTCAAGTTTGCAATCTTAACAAGTCTATATCGCCCAAAATAGCCCGGCCTAAAGGGGGGGAAATGAAAATTCACCGGAAATTCAACTTTAAACTGTTCTCTCGAATGCAGCGGGTGAGTTGGCTGATTATGCTGCTCACGTTAGTAATAGGCTCAGCTCGCAGCGGTTACGCCGCCATCCCGGTTGCTCAGCCCCCCCCCATCGTCGTTGATGTTTTCGAGGACACCAAACAAAATGATGGCAAGTGTAGCCTGCGAGAGGCCATCATCGCCGCCAATAGCGATAAAAGGTCCGGCAGTAAACAGGGCGAATGTGTACCCAGCCGGGGCGCCGATATCATTCATCTACTACGCGCCGGCGTCTACGTTCTGACCCGCACCGACAACGGCAATGAAGACGCCGCCCAAACCGGCGACCTCGATATCAAAAGTGATATCACCCTCTTACCTGACCCGCAAAACCCCGGCCCGGTCAGCATCGACGCCAGCCAAATTACCGATCGCATTTTCCATATCTTCAGCGGCAATGTGACCATTACCGACGTGGCCCTGCTGGGCGGCGCCGTTGTCGGCGACGGCGGCAGCATCTACAACCTGACCAACCTCAGCCTGAAGCGGACTACGGTCAAGGATGGCCGGGCCGGCAACAATGGCGGCGCCATCTATAACCGGGGCACGCTCACTATTATCGAAAGTACCATCAGCGGCAACCGGGCCAACCGTGATGGCGGCGGCCTCTACAACCAAAGCGGCAGCCTCACGCTCACCAACAGCACGGTTAGCAGCAACCGCAGTGACAACAGCGGGGGGGGCCTCTTTCATAACGGCGGCACCACCAATTTAAACAACGTCACCATCGCTGCGAACACCGCCGATAATAACGCTGATAATACCGGCGACGGCGGCGGCCTCCGCCGTAATGCCGGCCAGCTCAAACTCAGAAATAGTTTGATCGCGGCCAATCAGGACAGCAGTCCCACGGTTCAACACCGCGATTGTTCCGGTACGCTCGAATCCCTGGGCTACAATCTCATCGGCGAAGCAACCGGCTGCGTCCTCAATGGGGACGGCGCCGGCAATATCATCGGCCAGGATCCCCTGTTAGGCCCCCTGGCTGACAACGGCGGCCCGACCCAAACCCACGATCTGGAGCCGGCCAGCCCGGCCGTCGATGGCGGCGATAATCTCACCTGCCTGTCCACCGACCAGCGCGGCGTGGCCCGCCCGCAACCGGCCGGCGGTAATTGCGATATTGGCGCCTTTGAGGCTGAAAACGTAGATCCTCGCCAAAACGGTCCAATCTTCGAAGTCAACAATCCCGCTGACACCGATGATGGCCTTTGTTCCGTAAGCGACTGCACCCTGCGCGAAGCCATTCTGGCCGCCAATGCCAGGCCCAACGACAGCGCCAACTCTCCCGACCAGATTCGTTTCCTCCCCGGTATCGGGACCATCCAGCCAACCGCTCCCCTTCCAGAGATAACTGCCCCGCTCATCATCGACGGGGCCGGCGACCTGGTCATTTTGGATGGTGAACTGGCCGGACCGGGCAGTAGCGGCC
>CAYZHI010000138.1:0-8432 GCA_964477335.1 uncultured Caldilineaceae bacterium
GGGGGGGGGGGGGGGGTGGTAGTAGGGCGTTAAGGTGAAAGTAGGTTGGGGAGTTTTGCGGGGCAAGGGCGTTGGCGTTGGCGCCTGTACCAGCAAAGCGCCAACCGAGCAGCCCAGGCTGAGTGTCAGGCCGATAAGTCCGATAAAAACCGGGTAGAATCTCTCCAAACTGTTTCTTGTTGGGGGGCTACTTTTTTTTGATTGTTCTTTCATCTTTTAAGTAACACCGCCCCAATCATCAACATGATGGGGCGAGCTTGGTTTCTCCGAATAACAGGCTGATTTATGGACCAGTTGCTGATTAGAGATTTAAATGAAAGCTGCTCGGTTAGCCCGTTACTTCTGCTGCAGAATCAGGAAGTCGTAAACCCACTGCTGTGGATCAGACGAATACGACAGCGAAATTGTTTCTGATACCTGCGTGCCGCCACTATCGACCAGATAAAGGTTCCAGGTGCCGTCTTCCTGCAAACCTGGTTCAAATTTGAGGTTGCCTTGTTTTATATAATTGCAATTGAGGCAGTTGGCGACACTCCAACTCCAGTCGCTGGGCGGGCTTTCAACGTGCCGGCCAGACGGGGTATGGTCGCCGACCAATTTATATCCACCGATGGGGGTGTTGTTGGCATCCAACACAGCCACGTAAAGGGTAATGACGTGATAGTTGGTATGTTGAAACTCTCGGTTACCCTGCTCGGCTATTCTGAAAGGGTACGATGGGGTGGGGGTAGGTTCAGGCGTAAAAGTGGCAGTCGGCGGCAATGGGGGTGAGGTGTTCGTTGGCGGTGGCGTGTCGGTGGGGACGGGCGTATCGGTAGGTGCAGGCGTGTTGGTCGCCACTGGTGTAGGCGTCTCGGTTGGGATTGGGGTAATGGTTGGGGTAGGCGTGTTGGTGGGGGTGTCGGTGTAGCTTGGGGTAGGCGTAAAGGTTGGCCTGGGTGTAGGCCGGCGCTGCGTAGCCTCAACCGCAGCCGAGTCTGGATTTAGACTGGCCAGAGCCTCGCTTGATTTGACGCGCTCAATGACCGATTGAGCCAGGCTACAATTGACCGTCACCAGGGCAAATAACAACAACGTCACCACAAGGTGCCGCGAATTTCCCGCCATCAATCACACATCCTTCCTTCGTTCTTTGACCAGAGAGTATTATAGCATGGCGGCAAGAGGTCGCAAAAGAGAAGGATGGTTGTAAATTCTGAGGGCAAACCCGGCTTTGGATGGGGGTTTCAAGCGGTTTCAGGCTCCGGTTCAGCAAACTTGATCCGGATGTCAGCGCCTCGACCGGCCAGGGCGAGGTTGTTTTTTATGACGGTGACGGTGGCCTTGTAAGACGTCGCCTGGCCGGCTTGATGAGTCCAACTTTCGTTCTGGATCCATAAGCGCAGGTCGGCCAGTTCGGCCAACGGGAAACCGGCCGGATAGTTATGTGGACTGAACGGATTGGCGGACTCAGCTGTGGTCAAGAATAGAAATACTGGCGACGCGGGTTTGATAATGTGGCGGAACCGGCCGAGTAAGGCCTTGCATAGATGGGGTGAAGCCCGGCTGAGCAAGTTGCTCGTCTGGCCAAAAATCACAATAATCAAGTTTACCCGTTGGGCGGCGACTTCCAGAGCCGTCACTGCTTCAAAGATGGTCTCCGGTTGGTAAAGCAGCAAGTGGGGCGCAATCAAACCGCACCGTTCAGCCTGCCAGGGGTCAAAATTGGCGCTTAGATCAATGATGGTCACGATTTGTTGTTTTCGCTGGACTTTGGCGGCAATCCGGGCGGCAATATTGAGTGCGCCGCTGCTGGTCAGGCTGCCGCCAGGCCCCATCAATTCGGTAACCCGCCCGTAAGGCAGGCCGCCGAGGCCGACTGCTTTATCCAGAGATCGGAAACCGGTCGTTACCGTAACCAGATCATCGGGAATAGGGTTGGGATTGGCGGTCACGGGCAAGTGAAAACGGCTGAAAGGGTTGATCAGGACGCCGGCTACGCTTTCAAAAACTTTTTTCACTTGGCCTGAATTCTTTGAAAACATAATAAACTCACCTTTCCAGGTAAGTTTATTATATCAGAACGGATGTTCTGTTGTCAATAGCCAGAATCGATGTACTTTGGCTTTTTTAGATCACGGTGCTGAGATAACCAACTTCAGCGATTTTTTGATCCCTCCCTATTTGTCACGGCCACAACAAGAAGACTGGCTCAGTGGGAACTACTGCCAGAGGGCGGCTTTAGCGGTTTTGCCGTTTGGCTTCAAGATAGTCACGCATCGCCTGTCGAAATTCTTGCCGGGCCAGGCGCAAGGTCTGGTCTGCATCTTGTATGGTACGATAAGCGTTCTTCAGGGTGTCGCGCGCTTTTTCGGGATCAACCACCTTGCCGTCACCGTCAAAACCGTCTTTTTCAGCCAGTAGTTGAGCCGCCGAGTCGTGCAGGGTCTGAGCTTCATCGATCTCGGTTTGCAAGGTGGCCAGCGCGATTTCCAGCTGACTGGTATCGAACCCCTGGGCTTGCTCGTCGGCGATGAATTGGGCGGCAACCCCGGCGTAGGCATTAGCCGTATCGACTCGATCCTGGAGGGCATCTACCCGCACCAGGGCCAGCTTGAGGCCGTATTCCAACCTGATGTAACTTCGCTCCGGCGCTTGGGCGGCGGCTGGCATCACCCACATACCGGCCAGCAGGACAACTACCACCATTCCAACCACTAGTTTGGTAACAAGATTTAACGTTTTCATTGTGAACAAACTCCTTTCTGAACTGTGTAAAATTTAAGTTTGGTCACAGTATAAGCTAAAGGTGTTATCGATCTGTCGCAAATTTGTAAAAATTTCGTTAAATATAGGCTGTGACTCGGCTGAAGGAACTTTCGGGAAAAATTCATTTCCAATTCGGCGACAGTTTGACCCAAAGGGGAAAATGATCGCTGGCATCTGTATCGCGCCACACGCCAGTTGCGCTGGCGGACGCCCCTCTGGCAAAAATATGGTCCAGGGTGAAGCCAAAATCAGCCCGTTCAAAGGTATAGCCGGCCCCGCGCGAAACCCGCTCCAGTTCAAATTCCGCAAATTGTTGTTCCAGTTCGATGATGCTCTCGGCGGTAAAGGTGTTGAAGTCTCCACCTACAATGACGTAAGGTTGATCTTCACCAATATCCTGAAGTAACGTTTCGATTTGCTCTTTCCTTCTTTCACTACTTAACCAGGCTGTTTCAGTATGGATGCTGTAAACGGAAATTTCAGTTGCTCCAACTGTAACCACCGCTTTCACAGCAATGCGCATCTGCCTATTTTTGGGATTCTGGTAGGGGAGCAGCAGTTTGGCCGGATCAGAAATTGGCCAGAGGGACAGAATGGCGTTGCCAAAATTCTTGTCGTGATGGGTATGAAGCGAGGCCGGAAAGTAGACGTAGTTGTACTTTAGCGATCGGGCAATGGCGTCTACTCCAATTTCGTCCATCTCCTGCAGCAGAAGGATGTCGGCGTTCTGTAGTTCCTCGACTTCGGACAATTCGGCAATGGCTTGCTCGATCGACCTGGCGAATCTGATGTTCCAGGTGATGACCTTTAACTCACCCTGGAAATCGGGCGGCGTTTGAGCAAAATTGCCAACAAACATCGGCTCATCAGGGCGCCGATAGTTTTGAATGGGTTGGCATGCTGTTATCAAGGCCAGGGCAACCAACAGGAAAAGGGAGATTTGGCGAATCATTCAACTCCTATGCTCTATTTAACTCTTCTCGGTGAAATCCAACTATTCGATTCTATTGAAAGTGTCTGAAACAACCAAATCGATTAGGCTGCGGCAGTCGAATATGCTATATTCTCCTGACCGTGGAACCTCAGTTAAAAAATGTGACCCGATGACTTTTCATACCCGCCCCTATCTTGTCCGGCTTTTGCCGCTGGCCCGTGGCGTTGTGGCCCTGGAACTGCTCTGGCCCTGGCCGCTGTTGTCAATTGGCTTGTTCAGCATAACTGATCCGCTCATTAATCTTATGGCCATTGGGCTGGCGTTGCTGCCCTGGCCGGCTCGCTGGTTGGCACATGGCCGCTGGTCTCGGGTCACCGTTCTGGCCGCTCCACTCCTGCTGTTGGCCATCAGCGGCCTCCTCAGCACCGTAGTCGCCTACGACCCGGCGCTCAGTTGGCCCATGCTGTTGACCCTGCTGGGTAGTGTCAGCCTGTTTTTTGCGGTGGTTAATGCCGCTGCGGCCGGCCGGCAGATGGCTGCCGGGCTGGTTATTGTCGCCGTTTTGGTTGCGCTTTATTTTGTGGGCCAATATGGTTATTTTGAGTATCCGACGGAGACAGGTAGATTGGCCAGTCTGGGGCGGATGAGCGGACATTTTTTGCCTGATCTGGCCGTGCTCACGCCTCATCCCAATGCGGTAGCCGGATTTTTGGTCGGGGTTTTCTGGCTCTGTCTATACTTGTTTGGATCAGCCTGGGCGCAGCATGGTCCGCCGGGCGCTAGAACCGCAGTTATTGTTTGGGGAAGCAGCGCCGCTTTGCTAGGTTACGGCTTGCTCATAACCAATTCGCGCGGCGCCTGGGCGGCCTTGCTGGTTACGCTGGGAATTTGGGGAGTTCTGAGCCTGCGTAATCGGACCGTGCGCCGATGGGTTGGACTGATCGGGCCAGCGGCAATGATAATCGGTCTCATAGCCGTAATTTATTCCTGGCCGCAGTTGGCCCACCTGCCTCTTTTTTCGGCTCTGGAAGGGACGTTTCACAGCCGGATGGTTCTTTATCGCAACAGTCTCAATTTAATCCCGGATTACCTCTTTACCGGGATCGGTCTGGGTGAAGTTTTTGCCCTGGTCTATTCTCGTTACCAGTTGCTCATTCCGGTGCCGTTCCTGTTTTACGCCCACCAGCTTTTTCTGGCTACGGCCTTGAGTCTGGGCTTACCGGGCCTGGCGGCGCTGCTCTGGCTGATCCTGGCCTTTTACAGTTTTGTGCTCCGGGTCGAGCAACGCGGCCTCGCCGCCGACGATTTGTTCCTGTTTCGAGCCGGTTGGTTAGGCGTGACCGCTGTTATTGGACACGGTCTGGTCGACGCCCCCCAGTTGGCAGCGCCGGGTTGGACCATGCCGATGTTATTCGCTTTGCTGGGATTGACAGTGGCTGTGGGCTGTTCGGGCGACCGGCAGATTGACCCCCGGCCGGTTGGCGGTGTAGTGCCGGGCCCGGCCAACAGTCGACGCCTGATTTTGAGGCCACTTGTGTTATTCATCCTGGTTGCTCTAAGCCTGTTTTTTTGGCGTCCCTTACTGAGTCTGGGGTATGCCAATCTGGGTTCGCTTTACCAGACCCGGGCCGACCTGGCGCCGGGGCTTGACCGGGCTGCACGTCGAGTTGCCCTGAACCGGGCTAAAGGTTATTTTGACCACGCCCTCCGATTAAATCCAACCAGTTCCACAGCTAACCGCCGCTTGGGCTTGCTGGCGCTGGATCGACAGAATTTTTCCGAAGCTATTGCCCATCTTGAACGAGCTTACGCCCGCGAGCCGCACAACCAGGCCACCTTAAAGGGGCTGGGTCTGGCTTATCTCTGGACCGGCCAGGTAGATGAGTCCGAACGGTTGCTGCGCCAGTTAGACCCACCCGGTAACTTGGTCAATGAACTTGACGCCTGGCGATCGTGGTGGCGAACCCAACAGCGGCCCGATCTCTCAAGTTATGCCAACCAGATGCACCAACGGTTGAAGTAGACTCACGCTGGTTTGGCCAGAGCCCAGGTGGACTGGTCAATCACCACCGTTTGGTGGCAAGACGGGCAGCGGGCGATGATCTGGGCCTGTCCCAGCGAGTCTTGGCGTAGCCGGCCGCCACATGGACAGACAAAGCCGTGCAGTCGGGCCGGATTGCCCAGCGCCAGCCCGTAATCGGGGACGTCTCGGGTGACCACCGCCCCGGCGCCAATCATAGCCCACTGGCCAATGGTAACGCCGCAGACGATGGTTGCATTTGCGCCAATAGCTGCGCCACGTCGAACCAGGGTTCGGCCAATTGTCCAATCGTCGCCTGATTTGAGTGAACCATCCTGATTGATCGCCCGCGGCGCTTTGTCGTTGGTAAAAACACAGTGAGGTCCGCAAAAAACGCCGTCTTCGATGGTGACGCCGTGGTAAATTGAAACATAATTTTGAATTTTTACGTTATTCCCAATAATTACGCCACTGTCTACGTACACCCCCTTGGACAGGATACAGTTGCCGCCAATCCTGGCCCCTTCACGAATCTGGGCTTGATGCCAGATTGCTGTGCCCGAACCAATCTCGGCGTTGGGCGAAACCTCTGCCGTGGGATGAACTCTTACTTGATTGTGTTGGTTCATCAAACATCTCCTGTAGCTGGTAATATTCTGGTTAGGCCGGTCCAAATCAGCTGTGCTTGCTGCAAAAGTGACCAGATTCCGGCAACAAAAAAGCCGACAATAATATCATCGGCTCGTTCAATCATTCTAAGAGTAAAACATCAACCTTAAAGATAACGGACCTCAACGTTACTCGGGTCAGGATTTCGGCGCACTTGAACCATTGCCGGCAAATTGTGCCATTCAAATCGCTGGGCGATGAATCGTTGAACAGATTGATTGGTATTTCCGTTGAGATGAAGTTCCAGTCTGCGACCATTTTCGCCGTACAGGGTACAATGTTGGATTGGGATGTTGCCTAAAGGACCCAACATTTGGCTCAGATAAGTAGCTAAGCCAACCTTCTGAATATAATGGTCGCGAATTTCGTTGAGAGTCTTGATAATGACATGGTTGGCTGAAAATCCGGCTCGCAAACAGTGTATCTTACTTTTTAGCACGTCTCGAATTTCTCGGGCGCCAAAAATATCGTAATCAACTTCCGCCGTGGAAGTAGTGAAGGCTTGTCCGTTGGCGCTATTTTGTTCTGCAACAGTCCGCTCCAAATCTTTGTCCGGATAGAACCCCATAGTTTCCCCCACCTGGATTTCAGTCTAAATGCCTCCCAATGAGTAATTGTTAAAGGACAACCGCATCAAAAATTGTTGCGTCTTTGAGTATAAGTGATTTGGCTTTGATAGTCAACCAAAAAAAACCTGATGTAGCGTAAGAATATGGTTAGAGTAGTCTACTGATATCGATTTCGTTGGCTATGTTCCCAAACTGAAATAAAACAAGGGACAGTTTTTGGCTGCCCCTTGTTTGTTACCACCCTTAACTAACCGCTAGTCCGGTTCAGTTGATAATTCGACAATAATCATTTCTGCTGCGGTGGTGGGTAAATAAAAGGGATTACTTTGGCCCAAAATCTGGCCGTTTTGTTCGCCGTAGACAACCCAGCGAAATGGGCCTTTGCGAAAATCCTTCGCGTCCACCCACCATGTTTTTTGACTACCCTCAAGAGCGCCGCGCCAGCCGTCAACGTCGTGCCAGTTCCCGGCGCTGTCCTGCCACTGGACCACAGTCCAGGCGCCACTCTGTCCAGCCGGCAACTGCAACTGGATATGCGCCCCCACCGGCCGGTCACTATGGCCATTCTTTTCGCTCTTGACCGGTGTAGGTGTGGCCCGTGGCGGCAGGTTTTCGCCTGCCTGGAGGGGGTGGGGCAGCCAGATCAACAAAGTCAGGCTGATCAGGAGTACACCAAGCATACCTGTCCAAATCGAACGATGATATTTTTTAGAAGCCGTCATTTTAATCATTTCTCCTTTGCCCTTTTTTCCGGTGGATGCGCCGCTTATCGGGCCGGTAAGCCGGTTATGGTCGGGCTGTGGCTTTGGCCAGTTAACGGCATTGCCGCCCCGGCGCTGGAGATGACTTCCTCCGACAGATTATTCCGCTCATTACTTTCCTGCACCGCGCCATAACTGGTAGCAAAATTGATCGAGTCTACCAGCGCGTAGACACTGGCCCCCACTGGCAAGGGCAGCGGGCTGCTGTACTGCGGGAAGAAGTAGGTGGGATCATTTGTGCTCAAAGTCAACGTTGCGCCCGCGGCGATGTCGGTGGTGACGCCCCAGACCACGCCCTCGCTGGCGATGGTATCCCACGGCTGATTTACCACCGGGGTAGTGGTGGGGTTGAAATAGACATCTACCCAGAAGGCATCGATCACCGGCGCTGTGCCCACATTTTGGATGGTGACCGTTACCCCGCTGCTGGTTGCTACCAGACTACCCGGCACAACTACCAGATCAGGTGCGGATACAAAGTTGTTGACAATTAACGGCAGGTATAGTGGACTGATACCCGTACTGGTGTCGGTGGCGCTATTGTCCGGGGCCAGATTCGTTACGCCTGGCGGCGGTGTCAGGGTGGCGATGTTCACGATATCGGCCTGTGGGTCAATCAGGGTGGCGCTGATCGTATAAACCACCTGCCCCCCAGCTGGAAAATCGGCCAATGTGTGGTTGAGCGCGCCGCTGCCGCTAGCCGTACACGACGCGCCGCCAGAAGCGGTACA